>CALCNS010000233.1 GCA_937897315.1 uncultured Bacillota bacterium | reverse complement strand
CGATCTTTATATCCTTCTTGTCGGAAATAGCAAATTGAAGCATTTTTAATACCGGTAACAGTCACAAATAAAAGGCCCATGGAATGGCTGCAAAGGAGACTCCCAGCAAGGATAAAGGTATCGCACAAGCCGTGTTCCAAGGAATCAATCCGGCAATCGTCACGGTGGAGTTGGACATGTCAAGCATCATTTGCGAATTAGACAATTGGCGGGTCTGATAAATCGGTTTAATCAACTGAGCTTCCAATATTAAAGATAGGGTTTGATTACAGGCAATGGCTGACACCGGAATACTGGTAAAAGCCATGACCGGAAACACGCCAAAGCGTTTTGCCCAGCCCTCTAATCGTTCCCAAATATCGCTGAGCATATCGGTTCCTTTGAGGATACCGGAGAATGTAGCAGAAATCAAAATGATAAGGATGGCATTTTTCATACTCATCACCCCGCCACCTTGGAACATTTTGAGGATCTCGACATCCGTGGTGAAACCTGTCAATAATGCTTTCAGTATGGCTGCCGGTTCGATTTTTTGAATCCAAAGGCCTAAGCCGGCCCCTAACACAATACTCACTGCCATAGCGTTACGAATGAGAACTTTTAAGAAAGGTGCGATAAGAATGACCACAACCGGCAACAAAAGCCAAGGAGATAGGGTCACATGGGCAGCGATATCGGCACTCATCGATTGAGATGTGGCTTGCAAAGGAAAAAGCAATGACAACCCAGCATACGATGCTGTAACCATGAGCATCGGTAAGACCGTATTGCGAAGCATCTTCTTTACATTCTCATATAATTCAGTTGAAGTAAGAAACGCCACCAAATTGGCGCAACTGGACGCAGGGCTGGCACGATCGCCAAAATACGCTCCCGAGATCACCGCACCTGCGGTCATAAACAAATTCACATCACCCGCCTTCGCCAAGACCATTAGCACTACCCCTATGGTCCCACAAGTACCAATACTCGTACCAATGAGATAAGAGACTGCAGAAGCCAGAAGAAATGCTAACAAAAGGAATGTTTTGGGTGCAATTAGCTGTATGCCATAATAAACCAAGTAGGGAATGGTTCCACTGATCCTCCATATCCCGGTCATTGCGCCTATGAGAAGCAAAATACGGATGACAATGAACGAATCGCGAATCCCACGCCCCATCATTGGAACAATCTCTTGCAACGTATGACCTTTCCAAAGAGCCGCAACAAAAAAGGCAATGGCTCCTGCCGACAAACCGTACAAAATCGTAAAACCAAAAATCACACAGAATAAAATCGAGCCAATGAGAACCGATAAAGCAAACAGAAACGGCATGAACCGACGCCTTCTTTCCTCGTGGAATCGCACAATATGGCATACAATTTGGTATGAGTGCTTAGAATTCCTGCTGCCCATTGAAAACCTTCTCTAAGAATTCTAAAGAACTTTATGACATTTGCATCTTGCCATTTCTGCACAAGGCTCGTATAATGAATTCGACGGGCTTTGGTCCGATTAAGTAACATCTAGGAGGAATCACCATGCTGTTAACCGATGTCTTTACTCCTTCGCGTTTTACGTCTGAGGGCAGTATTACTCTCCGCGGTGTCAAAGTACCATATCATACCGTCTGTGAAGACAATGTTTTCTACACAGACGATGGCAAACCCATGGCTTCTATTTTCTCTTATTCGTACTTCCGATCCGATGTCAAAGACCCCAAGACCCGTCCGGTTCTCTTTGGTTTTAACGGTGGGCCTGGAACTTCTTCTATGATGGTTCATGTTGGCTTTTTAAGCCCTCGTCGTCTCAAGTATGTAGAAGCTGATGCTGACAGCATACCACTACCACCATATGAGGGTGTAGATAATGCCCAATGTTTACTCGATATCGCCGATATCGTGGTCATAGATCCTGTGGGCACCGGTTTTGGCCGTTTGCTCAACGAAGAATACAAAGCAAAATTCTGGGGAATTGAACCCGATGCCGAAGCGATTTTAACCTTTATTCAAATGTGGTTAGCTCGCTACAATCGTTGGCAAAGCCCCAAATACATGGTAGGCGAAAGTTATGGTTGCACCCGTGCTGCCACTGTGGCCGGTATGGGTTCCACAGTAGGTTCTGACCGTGCTTACAGTGTTGCTTTCGATGGCATCATCATGATTGGCAACACTGTCTCTACCGGCAAATACTTCAGCGATAAAAAGCCGGTTTACCCAGCGGTATTGGCTTTCCCCACCTTAGCGGCGACCCACTGGTATCATAATCACCCTTCCAACCAAACGGTTGAAGAATTTGTTGCCGAAGCCAAAAAATTCGCCGACACCGATTATTTGTTGGCTTTATACCAAGGAGAAGCCCTACAAGGAAAAGCTCGCGAAAATATTATAAAAAAAGTCATCTACTACACCGGCGTTTCTCGTGAATACTTGGAGAAACGTGGTTTAGAGGTCGACGATGTGGAGTTCCGCGCCCAAGTGGCTCGCAAGAAAGGTCGTTATGTCTCTCGTCTAGACGGCAGGATCACCCGTCCGCTCATTCAACCCGGTTTGGATGAAGCCCAATGGGGTATGCGTGACGACCCCGCCGAAGGCAAATACAACCCCGCTTTCCAATCGGTGTTGGAAGGCGAAGTCTTCCCCATGCTGAACATTCAGTGGGAACGCAATTTTGTCAACTCTCATTCCCTGTATATGAATTGGAACAACGACATTAAAGGCCGTAACACTTCCATGAGTTTGAGCACCGCCATGAGGCGTGTCCCGGGTATGCGCACCTTCTTTGTCAATGGCTGGTATGACATTTGCACGCAAATTGGTATCCTCTACTACACCTTAAATCATGCCGATTTACCCAAAGACCGAATCTTTGTCAAGGGATACAAAGCCGGCCATATGGCGTATTTAGGCGAAGAGAACATCCAAGAAATGACCGATGATATGTATGTTTTCATGACTGGCGGAGATCCAACCAAAAAATAGAAACAGGTAAATAAACAGGATAGTCCACACGGACTATCCTGTTTCGCTTTTATGGTTCACATTTTGTGTAAGGTATTCGAAACCAAAAACGGCTTCCTTTTGCTACTTCCGACTCGACGCCATACTCGATTTGATGAAGATCCATGACCTTCTTCACTATCGATAAGCCCAACCCGGTGCCCTCGATAGCACGCTTGTGTGCCTGGTTCCCCCGATAATAGCGTTCCCAAATGTGAGGAACTTCATCAGCTGTCATGCCCACACCCGAATCTGCAAAGGCAATTTCTACGCTGTCTTCCCTAATGCATTGCTCGATGTATACCTTTTTGCTATCGCCTGAGTAATGCAAAGAGTTGATTAGTAAATTATACATTGCTTGCGTCAATTTGCTCTCATCAGCAACAACAAAAACCTCTAAATCATAGTTGAACTCGATCAGGTAACCATCTTTCTTCATCAACCCACCTAAACTTTTTTGCAATTGGAGTATCGCTTTTGTGAGGTTCCATTCTTTGCATTGTAGAGATTGCCTACCCTGTTCTAGTTTGGAAATGTCGAGTAAATCGTTCACCAATCGAGTTAACCGAGATGATTCCTCCATGATGATTTGAGTCTGCTCTTGGGTAATCTCTTCGGGAAAATCGTGCATCACTTCCGCATAACCATAAATCAAGCTCAGAGGGGTTCGCAAATCATGAGATACATTGGCAAGAAGTTCTTTTCTTAGTTTGTCCACCTGAGAAAGTTCATTGGCTGCAGTATTTAAGGTATGAGAAAGTTCTTCAATTTCTAAAAAGCCCTCCCCATGGAACTCCACTTCATAATCACCTTTCGCCAAGGATTTTGCGCCGGTATTGATTTCCTCAATGGGCTTTGATACTTTCTTGGAAATAAGCAATGCTAATCCTACTGACAAGATGAAGAGGATTCCTGTAATCACCCATAATTGAGCTCTAAGAGTCGTAACAGTAGCAGTAACTGGGGTAATCATTGAGCTCATGTAAATGACGAGTTGGTTACCATCACTATCTGATACGAGCTTCATAAAAAGGATAAATTGTCCATTGTTGAAATTGTCTTTGGGGGCTTTCCCGGTAAATGTGGGGAAACTTTGAGTTTGAATAAACTGCCCATTCTGGTTGCTAGCCTGCTGAATAAAATTTATTTTTTCTTGAGGTGAAAGCGGTATAAACGGAAGATCGCGCGGAGAATCTGCACGCTGCAGCATTTCACCCTTCAGGTTAAGAATCTCAACCGATACTTCTCTTTGCTGGGATATCGTATTGATCATTTCGCTCAGGTTGACTTGATTTATATTTGCTTCAATGATACTCGCTTGGTTCTTGATTTCCATGATGCGAATATTTCGGTAAAAGGAATCCAAAAGAACCGTTTGGAAGAGCCATAAGATGAGCAGCAGAATGCTACAAAAACCCAGCAAATAAGCAAATACTTTCCACTTTAGTGCAAGCCCACTCCACTTTTTTCTCATGTTAACCCTCGAATCGATAACCTAAACCCCGCAATGTCACAATGAACTTTGCATAAGGTCCTAAAGCTTTTCTTAGCAACTTCATGTGAGTATCAAGGGTGCGGTCGTCTCCAAAATAATCATAACCCCAAACTTCTGAGAGCAATCTGCTGCGGGTGATTGCAATATTGCGATTGCGAATGAGAAAAAACAAGAGGTCATATTCCTTGGGAGATAAGTTCACGACTTCTCCACCCACTCTTACCTTGTATGCCGTCAAATCAGCATAAAGACCTTCTTTTTCGAAAACAGAATGCCCTTCCTCATTCGCTTTCGTCAGAGCAACTTTCGAGCGTTTCAAGATGGCTTGCACCCTTAACATGATTTCCTTGGAGGAAAATGGCTTCACCACATAATCATCCACCCCGATTTCGAAACCCAATACTTTGTCATACTCTTCGCCACGTGCAGATAACATGATGACAGGGGTATCGGCACTCTTTCTGATTTCTTTGACCGCAGAGAATCCATCGAGTTCCGGCATCAAGATATCCATGATGATGATATCAAATGATTGAGTTCTACATAGCTGAACCGCTTCCATACCATTCTCAGCTTCCGTTACTTCGTGCCCTTCAAACAAGGCATACCGCTTTAAAATAGCGCGTAACCCGCTCTCATCATCACAAATCAGCAATCTTGCCATGACATAACCCCCTTAATGACCCTATTGGTTCTATAACTTGTTGCGTTCATCCTCGTTCATCGTTAAGGAAATTTGCAGATTCCCATTTAAGGTACGAAGCCGATCTATGAATTCTTTTGAACTCCTACTGGGATCTAGTTGAATATCATAGCTGAGCTCAAACAACGAGCCAAACTCGGTTGTCTTGATTCGCTTTAAGAGAAAGTGATGAGAGTACTCTTTCAACACGGGTTCAAAGATTCCTGAAAACTCTAACTCTTCTGGTATTTGAATCTTTAATCGCAAAGGAGCAGGAAGCAATTGACCATAGTGTACTTTCTCTAAAAGTATCATGACCAAGCAAAGAATGCAAGTAAAAAGCAGAGCAAACCCCAGAAATCCCATTCCACAAGCCAATCCTACTCCCAAGGTGAAAAAGACATAAGCAATATCCTTGGAATCCCCAGGAGCACTTCGAAAACGGATGAGGCTAAATGCTCCTGCCAAACTGAAAGCACGAGCAACATTGTTTCCAACTAAAACGATAATCATAGCAATAATAGCGGGCAACATGATTAAGGTGACGCTGAAACTCGCTGAATATCCATTGGTTCTATGTGTGAATCGATACACAATACTGATTAGCAAACCCAGCCCTAATGCACAACCTAGAATGAGTAAAATCGAACCCAATGTAGAGGGGTCGGTAAGGGTTCCGGTGAAAAGTTCATCTAACATATTGCTCTACTCCCCTCTTTGCAAAATCGAGTGATTTTGACTCTCTGTAATTCTTATATTCTGTACCATATTTTGAAAACCCAGTGCGAAATATACATTGCTTCGAAAGTTGTTGACTCAGCCACAGAGGGATATGACCGTCACACTTGATCTCCATAATATAATCCCCTTCCGGAAGCAAAGGAGTACCATATTCTCCCCCGCCGAAATGTACTTGGGTACGTCTACTCAAAATATGAGAGTCTAAGGAAACGCGTAAGTTTGGATTTCCTTTCTCAAAATAAGCCACTCGCTCATAACTTAGGAACACTTTTGGCTTGGCTTGGTATCTCCATAGAAACTTCTGTATCTCTGCCAGAACTTGCTGATTCTGATATTCATTGGGTATTGAAATCAATCCATGCTCACTCAAGCGAATGGCCTGCGATAGGGTCGTAATGGCTCTTCTTTTGTTAACAACTCCACCAATCTTTTTCTTAATTTCAAAAAAGATGGGGTCATCGGCGCGATGTGGTATTTGGTAACTCCGCAGGCGCAGCTTCTCTTTATAATAGGGTTTTGTCAGAGAGTGGCGAATGATTTCATCGGTATCATTATCAAAGTAAATATTGTATATTTTGTATGACCCTTGCGACTGACAATGTTCATCCAAACTCATGTACTTTTGCAGAACAGGAATCAGATTATTCCATTGCTCTTCATGAATTTTGTATTTCAGTTCATATCGTTTAAAAGTCTGTATCACAATAGCACCTCCACATTCCTGCGTTTAGCGAATTGGCACTCGAACCCCTCCAGGGAATCCCATGCCACCCATACCCTGTGCAGTAGTCACTCCGCTTTCGTTGACATAGGTCACACTGCTACCAAGAGTAAAGGTAACAACAAGCACTCCATTGGCAAATAAGGAGTAACTCTGGCCCACCTTTAATTCGCTATGGGACATGGCTAACGAGGAAAATGTATTTTCCGGTGAAAACTTCAAGAGTTCTGTTCCATTACTGCCGGCCAGTACAATGGTCGTTTCTGCTGCTTGTGCTTTGCTAAAATACATGAGTATAGACGACTGTGTTGAACTACTACTGGGGACTTGCGCCATTCCGGAGCTTCCAGCTGCTATGAGTTCTCCACCGCTAATTTCAAAACTACGATCATAATCCAAAGCCCCATTGCCATCGTTTGTGGGACCGCTCACATAGACTTGACCTCCGGTCATCACTATAGAGCCATTGGAATCCACACCATCGCCAAGAGCATTCATTCGAACGATGCCACCATTTATCGTTAGCAACCCGGTTGAAACATTGCAATTGAATCCATCATCGGCACTTTGGATGTTGAGTTCTCCTCCTTCGATTATAATCGTAGTGCCTTCAATGCCTTCATAGCTTTCCTGGATGTTGATTTGTCCCTCTTGTATATGAACGAGCGCATCTGCATGAATGGCGTCGTCACTACTGAGCAGAGTATATGAGCCACCTTCAATGACGATATTCCCGTTGGCATGCAAAGCATCGTCTTGGGTGGAGAGATAAAACCGACCGGAATGTATGATTAAATCCCCTTCTGTTTTTATTCCCTTAGCACTGATAGATTCTTGTTCCACCAGCGTAGTCTGCATTGTCCCGGGTCTCATACCGGTCTTTCCGGTATTGGAATTTGAAGAAGACATAGCAGAAGAAGAAAAACCTCCTCCCGTGGTGATGTTGAAATCGCCATCGAACACTTCTAGCAAATCTTTGCCCACTATACCATCCCCTACAACTTCGATTTCATAGGAACCACTTTGAATCGTCAATGTGTCTTTACTCACAATACCATCATTGTACTCCGAAAGGACCAACAAACTTCCTGGTCCCTGTAAGGTTATATCTGCTTTTGAGTAGAGCACCGCATTGGGTTCTCCTTCTGCATCTTCGATAATGTCTTTCCCTTGAGTTAGAGTGTTTGTCGTTCCTTCTTTTAGTATGATTAACACTTCAGATGCCCCTTTTACATAGATTGGCGCGCTGTTGGATGAATGAATCTCTACTTGGTTTAAGATGATGGTCACTAACCCGCTATCCACCTCCTTGTCGATGTCGATGATAAGGCTGCCGTCCTTAACCGTACCTGCCACCTCATACGTACCACTTTTTTCTATGGTATTCGTGCCTTCATTTAATTGGATGGTTGCTGATGTCTGATGAATCACAGTGGATTCATTGGTCTTGATATTCGAAGTAGCTATCACATCCTTTTCGAGAATTGTTGAGCAGCCACTCAAGAGCAAACACCCAGTTAAAAGCAAACTCATCACTTTTGATTTATTGTTCATTTAACCCACTCCTCAATCATTGTTACTCTTACTATAACGGGTCCAAGTGAACTTCAAATGATGCTTTTCTGAACTTTAGCTGAACATTAAAAAACCACCCTTTCAAAGAAAAGGTGGCTGTAGTTAGGGCTCTCACTATTTCTGCATCGCATCCTTCGCGTGTTCGGTGAGGGGGATTAGATCACTGCGATTCCATAATGCGACGTCAAATTTGCGATTGAGTGCACCAAAATGCTTTATACCAAAGGCGATTTTATTTAAATAAGAGAACACACCAATCGCCCCCGGAGAGAAATCATTGGCTGCTTTGCCATAAATGGACCTCAAATCAGCCAAGTCGGTAAAAATTTCTTCCACAGTATTGCCATACTTTTGGTACCGTTTGGGAATCTCCCCGGCTTTGATTCGGTCTCCAATGTTTTTACCCATCATAGCAGCAGCCATGGCTGCTCGGCATAAACCAATGGCCGTGACGTTATTCTCGCCATAGGCCAACGCTTTAAAGACTTGATCTTCCGATGCAAAGCCACCGGTCATGGTGATGGCAGGAACCCATTGCCCCGCCGATTTCATGCGTGCAACCATTTCGCACACCACTTGTTCCAAGAGAATCGTCGGCAGACCCCACTCATTCATCATCTTATTGGGGCTGTATCCGCTTCCACCACCGGCACCATCGAAGGTAATCATATCTACTTTGGCAGCACTCCCGATTTGTAAGACTTTCTCAATATTAGAGGGATCATACCCCGCCATTTTTAAGTAGATGTTGTTCGCACCCAATGCGCGTAGCTGATCAAATCGCTTGACAAAATACTCTTCAGTCCATTGTGGTAGCCTGGCATGAACGTAAAAATTGGGTGCAATGCCTTGTTGAACTTTTTCAAGAATTTCCGGGGTCGTCGGATCTGGAGTTACCAACATACCGACCGCTACTTTTGCCAACGCCTCTTGATGATTCTTTAGTTTCGTAACAGGTTGTGTCCCCTTTGCTGATTGGCCAAACTTATATTCGATTGCGGTTGCACCACATTTTTGAATGGCATATTCCGGAATCCCCATAGAGTCGTCTTCGGTATTGACTTGCAGAATAATCTGGCCATAGCCTCGGTCGTATTTACGGAAAGCATCTAACATGGTTTGCAACGCGGGGAACTGTGCCACTTTTCCATTCTCCAGTTTAAATTCAGGATCTTTATTTCTTGCATCCTCTCCAATGACGCAAGAAATCCCAGCCATGGCTGCGCCTCCAAAGTAATCCACCCAATTCATTTTAATCAAGGCCGGCAAAATAATTGGCATGGTCATCTTCACTTTATGTGTATAACCATATTCTCTTTCCAGTTTTACGTTAAATACGGTAGCGTCTTCATGGGTGGCATTCACACCCTGGGCACCAAATACCCGTCCATTGATGTTGAAATGAGACCAATCAAATGGATAATCTTTCTCCGATGCGACTTGGTTGGCCCCCGTGTTGGTGGGATACACCGTCTGCATACCGAGAACGGCTGCCAAAGCAATTTCACAGGTACCAGAACACTCTTCTGTACACAGCGAACACATACCCGATAACGGCGAAATGTGAGTGCTGCGGTTTACAGTGTCATTGAACGCTGAAGATAATTTGGGTGAGTAAGACAAGATAACATCCTCCTTCGTATGGAATATTTCGCGAATATTCTCTCTAACCTTGGATGTATTCGCCGTTTTTGAGCATTCTCCTATGATTTTCAAAAATTTATTGACATAAATCGGAAATAGCCGTACAATAAAAACAAACGTAACCGTGCTTTGTGACACCAAACAAGGAGGGCTGATTGTGGAACAACATCGTCTGAAATCGCAATACGAAACCGAGCAGTACCATGATCAGGCCAATTTGGTCTACCTGGGAACCTTGGTTTTCACCTTGCTCTTTACGGGTATTTTCTTCTTTTGGGTGAAGAGCCCCTTACTCGCCGGTTTGAATTTCTTCGCCTCTCTTGTATCCCTCTTAGCCATGCAACTCAATCGAGTTCGTCGTTATGCAATGGGTTCGCTTGTCTTTATATCCACTGTTTCGGTGATTGCCGCTATAGAAACATCTTATTTAGGACGCACTTCGGGTTTTCATTACATCTTCTTTGTCATCGCCGGCTTAATTATGTATACCAGTTGGCAGCCCAAGCACAAACTACTGGCGGAGTTAAGCGTCATTACTTTATTTGGCTTAGTCTACTTTGTGACATACGATACGCCACCTCCGGTCAAAATCACCTATGCCATGTCGGCCTTCTTCCACTCCTTTAATATCCTTATGAACATCATTGGCATTGCCAATTCGGCGTACTATTATAGTAACATTATGAACCGAGCTCATAAAAAAATCAGTTCATTAGCCAGTCGAGATTATTTGACTCACTTAATGAACCGAACCGCTTTTGATGAGTATGTCGCCGATCTTTTCCAAGATCGTCAGACCCGATACGATGACATTGGTATTCTCTTTTTGGATATCGATCACTTCAAAAGAATCAACGATACCTGTGGTCACCTCTGCGGAGACGAAATCTTGCGACAGTTTGCCACCATTTTAACCAAATTGGTACCTCCCACGGATTTTATCTCTCGTTATGGTGGAGAGGAGTTTGTTGTACTAAGCAAAGTGAGTGACCCCATTGAGGTAGAGACTTTAGCAGAAAGCATTCGCCGAGAAGTTCAAGAAATGCATTTTGTCTATGAGGGCGAAACCCGACGCACGAGCATTAGCATTGGGGCTTTATATGTGCCACACAACATGGAAGTCGATTATCACCATGCTCTGCAACACGCCGATCGATTGTTATACCGTGCCAAAAACGAAGGAAGAAATCGGGTTGTCTTTGAACATATGAAAGTTCATTGAAGCTAAATAAAAAACAGGTGCACGTTCTACATGAATGGTTGCACCTGTTTTTATTTTCTGGTGGAGCTGATATTAAACGACTTTTTTAAGAAATCGACTCTTCTTTCTATACTTTCTCGAACAATCGGGCTGTTAAAAACGATGTCAAACCCATGAATCGTGCCGATGGTGTTGTGTAACTCCACGTTCACACCAAATGCACGCAATCGTTCTGCATAAAGAATGGCACCGTCGCGTAGGCAGTCGAACTCCGCCGTTTCTATGTAGGTAGTCGGGAGTCTATCCAAAGACTTCGCTTCATAGGGCGAGTAATATTCATGCTTCCCTGCTGACGAATCTTGCATATAGAATTGGTCGTATTTATCGGCATCTTTGCTGTTGCACATTGGGGTGTCGATGTATCTTCGCATAGACTCGGTTGCCATCTTCATTCCGGCAACCGGGTAAATCATCATCTGGGCACATGGAATAGGTAGACCACGATCTCTAGCCATGAGGCAGACTACCGTAGCTAAATTACCCCCAGCGCTGTCTCCCCCAACAGCAATACGATTAGGGTCAATGGAGAACTTTTCTGCTGAGGCAAGAACCCATTGGTAGGCAGCGTAGCAATCTTCAGGTGCTACCGGAAAGGGATATTGCGGAGCAAGGCGATAATCAACAAAGAGCACTTTACAATTGGCTCTCATGGCATATTCCTTGGCTAAGGTGTAATGAAATGGACCTGCAGGCAAGACAAAACCCCCACCATGAAAGTAAATCAGGCAGGGTGAGTTAGGGGTTATATTACTAGGAGAATAGAGTAGTGCTCGAATGGTTTCTCCGCTATTTACAGGGATATCCTTACGCTCAACGGGTACTTTTGAAGTGATTGGTTCCTTTAAAACCAGCACACTCATCAGTTTCTGTAAAATTGGAATCGACGTTTCATTGAGCGGAGGATTAAAATTCTCCCATCTTTTGAAATCGGGGTGGATAGGGTACTTTGTCCTGTACATATTATTCCTGCTTTCTCTAGACAAATTGTATGTATAGATATCTCTTGCGCTACTTTAGCCTGAAGGCAGGTTCCATATGTTCGATAGAATTTCTACTTAACCCAAAATATGTAGCGATGCTTCTCCAGTTGCCAAGCACAACATCACTAATTTCTTCTACTATTTTCTTGGCGGTAACCATATCGATCTCATAGTATCTTGCCGTCTCAAGAGCTAATTCGAAATTGATTGAATTATCATATGAATTTACTGCTAGGGAAAGTTTATCTCCGTAAATCGTAGGATTCACATCAAACATTGGAGAGAGACGCCAACCCCCATTACTGAGAATAAAGCCATGATTACGTAAATGATTATCGGTGTTCGATACCGCCATGGTAAATACAAGGCGTTTCCATAGTTCTTTCAAGTCTTGCTTCGGCGAAGCTCCATTTGATTTTATAAATGAAACCATATCTAAATAGCTTGCATTATCTGATCCGGCACCATCGGTCTTTCCAAGCAAAGTCATAGCAGAGGAATAATGAACTCTCTTAGCTCCATTGCGGTCAAATCGCTTCACTAAGAATGTACTTCCCTTCTCTGAGAAGTCTTCTAGTTTGGCTTCGGGAACAAGCAAATCACATCTTTGCGCAAGCTCATGTACAACCATTTCCCACGCACCTGAATTCCATTCGTCGTGTTTAGACGGAAACTTTGCTATCCATAAAGAACCATCGGGTGCTTGTACGGAAGCTTTTGGACGTGCTCCTCCTAAAGAAGAACCTGAGGCAAATAATTGCTTCAACCACTTCTCTTCATCAATATCGTCTCCACCTTCAAATGCAAACGAAGCACTTTCTAGGTTTCTAAGAGTAGTCCACGGTGGAGTAGAAAATTCTTTGTCGTCGGATAGAAAAGGGCCGTTTTCTTGTAGAGAAAACCGGAGCGCACCTATTCTTGATTCGTCATGAACCCCCAATAAAAAATCACTTTCTGTTAAGGCACGTGGTTTTCGATTTTCTTTCCTTGCCAGAATGGCTTCTCGTCGTTTCATTAGTAATCTTCCCCAACGATCAGGACATGAATCCGAAAAAATACCAAACATGGTTTTTTCAAAAGGTGTATATTGCCTTCCAGAATACAGGAAGAGATCCGGGTCGAAAGACAAAACATCAAAATTTTCTTTCAACCAAGTAGAATCATACTCAAACGAGTACGTCGCATTCCCTCGGATACCACTCTCATACAGAAAACCCAACAACACTGGAATCTCTTTGAACCAGTCAGAATAGACGTATATTTTTTTCTCATGATTTCTCATTTGTATCACCTTGCTTTTTTGGCGAACGTTTTCTGACCGGTAGATCGAGGTCTTGTAACTTTCTACCAAGATCATCGTCCTTAGCAATAAGAAGCAAGTCTTTGTCCATATTATTCAAAGCATGAAGTACAGCTGCGTAGATTCTCATCGATACAGAGGTTGAACCTTTCTCAACCGTCCATAAAGAGGCCCTGCTTATACCGGCTCTCTCAGCAACAAGATCTACCGAGAGCTTTCGCCGGAGTCTTGCCATTTTTATTTGCTCACCCATAGTGTTGAGAATCGACTGTGTTTTAGGAAGAATGACGACACTCCTTTTATTCATTGATTACTCCCCCTTTAATGTTTACTATTATAAACTAATCGTGGTTATTTGTCAATTATAATAAACATTGTATCGATCAAGGATGGATTAGTATCTAGCCTGCGCGAGTCTTTTGTTGTGAACCCAGTGAGTTCACAACAAAAAGGTCCCACGCCCGTTAAGGTATGGAACCTTTAGCACACCAGTCTGATTACTATTCTATTTAAATCTTCTTGTGCGATTTTTTGCAAAGCGGAGACAAATATCTCGACCAAGTGCGGGTCAAATTGTGTACCACTTTTAACACGCAACTCTGCAATGGCTTCCTCCTGTGTCAGCGTTGTTTTTCTGTACGGTCTTTGCGTTGTCATGGCATCGAAAGCGTCGGCAATACAGACGATTCTTGCTAATAAATTAATTTTCTCAGCGGATTTTTTATTGGGATAGCCGTCGCCGTTGTACCATTCATGATGCTCATGAACAATTTTAACACTGTCACGCATGAATGTTAAATCATTTAAAATGCGAAATCCCATATTGGGGTGCTGTTTGATCATAGAAAACTCTTCTGTTGTAAGTCGTCCTTCTTTGTTCAGAATGTTTTCCGGTATCCCAATTCTCCCAATATCATGAAGGATTGACCCAAAACGCAAGGTATCCATGTCTTTTTCCGGTAAATGAAGAGCATCCCCCATTTGCAAGAATAATGCATGACCCTTTCACAATGGCCTCTTGTATATGCATCTTTCTCTTCTTCGGCATTGGTTAATGCTTTAATCGTTTCAAAGTAAAATACTCTGTGATTTTTCTTCGATCGGTCGTTCAATTAATTGGTACATTCGGTCGGTAGTTTCCATGAGCAGCAACATATTGTTCTCAACAAGGGTTCTTCTTTGTTCATCCATGGTTTCATAGATTTTGACCACAAAATAGTTTTGAGAAATAGCTGCCAAAACCGTTGCAACCAATACAACGCCAAGAAACAGAAGAGTGATTTTTTTATTTTCACACTGTTCAGCCACAACACGAAGCTCGCCCCCCAGATAACTTGAAGAATTTTGTAATACGCAGTAGCTGTATTCGTGTACGATATCGCTTCTCCCTTCAGCATGCGAAAGCAAAAAACGACTTTTAAAAAAGTCTCAACTTTTTTATTCCAACATAATGGCAATGTTCTCTTTGAATACGAGGATACTCAACGCTGTTTTACACAGACTTCACCGAAAACAGTAAGTGCGGCATATCGACTCCCCGATAATGTTTGACAAAGTGCTCAACAATGGTCATACCATTTCGGAGCGCAACGTTTTGCGACGCTTTGTTGGTGTCTCGAATAATGGAGAACACCTCATTGGCATGCAGTTTTGTAAACGCATATTTTTTACAAGCCATGGCAGCTTCGATAGCATATCCTTTATGCCAAAAGGCACGATTGAACAAATACCCAATCTCCAGAACTTCTTTGCCGTTGGCATCTTGCAAACTAAGACCACACTGACCAATCATTTGTCCGGTCTCTTTTAGGATGACCGCCCATAGACCATAACCATGATCTTGGTACCTCTTTCGCTGCCGATCGAGCCAGTTTTGCACATCGTCATTGGAGAATGCTCCTTCGTAGGCAATCATGGTCTCTTCGTCCTGCAGAATTGCTGCCAAAGCAGAATAATCGCTCTGTTGGAGTTCACGTAAGAACAGTCTTTCGGTTTCTAAAATCATGTTTTCTCGCTTTCTCTCTACTAATTTGCTTGATTCCGCTTAAAATAATCACTTGTTTCCCTTGTGTTGTGTATAAAACTCCTTTAGTGACTTCTTAGTTTCCAAATTCAAATCGTGCCAACGCACCCCTACCAATGCACCTTCCAAGGCAGAAAGTCGCATGATTCAGGCAGATGGATCCTTTGCTCGTATGCGCAACCACGCTTCCATACTTCCTACATTTCTTAGTTCTGCTTCGGTGGTAATTCCCACCTCCATAAGTTGCTGCTCCAGCTTGGCTGCAATGTTGGTTAGTTTTGCTAACTCACCCATACCCATTCCCACCTTTCTGTAAATTATACTAGGACTCCATCCAAACGCATCATGAAATAATAACCTAACGCAACCCGGTGGTTAAATCTGCGCTGAACAAGTAGGCGGTACTCGGTTTTGTATACCCATGTAAAAAGACTTCTGCTGTCCAATACTTATCGGGATAAGGGATGAGCACATTTTGCCCGAGCATCATATTCCTCGTGACATCGTACATCGCATCGCTATCGAACCCTTCACGCTGATGCATGGCTTTTATATCTCCAGTAAAGGTAGCATATGCATAATGAGATAAGTATGGCATACCGGCTTTTCCATTGTGCTCCGGTTCAAAATCGATATGCTGAAAACCCTCGGGAACTAAGGTATTGGGCTTCATGAATCTCCCCCAAAGCCCTTGCCACGGGCCCACATCGACGCCAAGCCCCTGATGATGCATGAACAATATATCGTAAGGGAACTCCGATATACACCCTTGTAAGGAGTCCAACGTGGTAAATACCTCACGAATATCGTCTTCATTTTGTAGCGCACTGAGATTTCTACCCAAAAACCGCATGGCAGGCATTATTTTATACTCGAATTGCTGCAAAGAAAACCCCTGCAGCTGACGTTGAACCTTATTGGGCATGAACAGAGCCCACTGTACTTCTGCATCGGCGTCCTTAAGAGCATTGAAATACCCGTAAAAATCGATGGAATTGGTGCCACTTGGCCCGGTAGCATTCCCAGCGAACTGCAAACGAGTCTTCTCTTGACCGAGCAACGAAAAATTAGCAAAAACTTGCTTCACGACTTGCTGTAAATGCTCCGGATGCGTTTCTCCTTGGAGCTCTCGATTAAACCGCTCAATGGCACGAAACACCACTGTATTCACCACCCCAAAGGGCTCCAGCTCTTTCAAATAATGGATTAGAACATTGTTCTGTTCCAGAAAACGAGAAAGGACTTCGCGCAAGGTGGAGGTATTGCTGTCCAAATGGCTAGACTCCCATTCTGTATCAGAACGTAACCACAGAATCCATTCATCGAAAGCACGTGGATTGACACTTCTAGCTTTGGCCGCCCACTGGGAAAGACACTGATATTGCTCCTTTGGCGAAATGGTTTTGTCAACGCTCTCTGTGTTGAACCAATGGAACCTGTTCATCAATGACGAAAACACCCCTACACCTTCTTTCTATTAAATGTCGATGGTATAAACCGATATGCTTCTTTCTTATCCATTTTTGTGATATATCGGGTGGCGATTTGCTTACCACAAGAAGGGCAAAACAAAGCACCGTGATACTGGGAGAAATCAATAGACCCCTCTATGATTCGGTCATTGTACATCTTAACGAAATTGCTATCTCCCACTTTTTGGTAGAGAGCAATAAAGCCCTTACAATATGCACAAGTGACTTCCAACAAGTGACTTCCTCTCACTCTTTTGCAGTTGGGGTTTTTATAAATTTGCATGGAGACAACCTCTGTTATTATGGCTTTGGCACTGCAGGAAGTAATCAATAAATTGAACCGAGGTTACTACTTGTGTCCGTTATTTTGTGAATGGAGCGATAGGAATGAGCTGGTCATTTGCTTTTATGACTACAGCACCAGTACTGTCTATGATGAGATCGATATTATCAGAAGTTCTAACAAATGCATATCCATTGATGAATGAATGAGCATTTTTGTACCCTTGGGTAATGACCTTTCCTGACGAATTGATATATTTATATAGACCATCCTTTTCATCCTTTACAACTGCCAACCCTTCAGAATAAGGTAAGTAAAAACTCCAATTCTCCAAGGCAACAGGGATAATATTGCCAGAAGAATCAATAAAGACTTCTTCGTTAGTTTTCTTGCTCAAAACGCACGTGATACCCGAGTTAAAATAGGCTCGTGAATCCATTTCGCTATAGTATTGGTCTAGGTCACTCATCCAGAGCACACTGCCTTGTTGGTCCAAGGTAGCAATTACATTCGCCTGCTTGGTTGGAAAGTCTCCTCTGGGAAATGTGTAACTGACCATAGTCATTCCACCTTCGAAAAAATTACCTCCCTTATCCCATGACAACCCCATCCATTGCAGATGCGGGCCAGAAAACTCAGGATAAATCCAGTTGCCTTGCCCGGAGATGACGATTTTTCCGGTAGTGTCTATGAAACCTGTTTGAATGACAGCAATAGTCTTGGCCGATTTCTCAGAATGAAATTTACTTTCCCAACTTACACTGGCAAGTCCTTCACTGAAGTTCGCTGCATAAGTAAAAGGACCTGGTATGACAATCTTCCC
>CALCNS010000232.1 GCA_937897315.1 uncultured Bacillota bacterium | reverse complement strand
TTCTTAATGCACTGGCACTCGCCAGGGGCTGGAGCTCTTCATCCAAATATCCGGCACCGATTCGAGCAACAACATGAGGTTGAAGAGAACTACCTTGTGAGAGAATGGCCTTGATGTAGGAAATGGCAAGAATGTTATTGGGACTGTTTAATATAGGAGCTAAACTTTGTAGGTTAGGATGGCGTCCCATAGCATTGGCTTGGGTTCTACCGAAATTACCTCCAGCCTTTTGCTCTTCCTTGGCGAATTCGACTTGAACAGAATCGTGTAGCAACGCATTGGCCACGGTTGTTAAATCTTCTAAGCAAGGTGTTTCTGCGCCAAAAGATAAGAATTGGACTCCGGGCAATTGGGATGCCATAGAGACCCCTCCCGCAGCAAACCCGTCGGCCGGTTGCAAAGACGAGATTGCAGGCAGAAGTATGACTAAATCTGCGCCATGTTGTATGGCCGCTTTTGCCCGTTGCCAGGGTTGAAGAATCGCCGGTTGTCCTCTTTGGGTAAAGAAACCGCTCATAACCACGACCAGAGCATCAGCATGGGTTTGTTTTCTGGTTTCTTGCAGATGAAATTGGTGACCAAAGTGAAACGGATTGTATTCAGCAATCACAGCTGCGACATTCATCTTGCACACCACCTTCCTATTGGAGATTGTATCAAAAAAAAGGCATGGCTTCAATAATTTTTCTTGACAGAATCTTGGACTAGATATTGACAAACGGGCGAAAAAAAGATACAATATCACGCAGACTAAATTGAGGTGATTCCATGATTTTGCCGGTTGCCGAGTTAAAAAGACTGGTAGGAGAGCAAAAGAAAGTTCATTGGCTGGAACCCATACAAAGCTTTGACCTCACAGAAACGGATATGAAATTAAACGAAGCTGTGGTGGCTGAAGTGACGGTGACAAACGCCGGAGATCGATTTTTAGTTCAAGGATCAGCAATAGCCAATTTCACAATGACTTGTTGTCGTTGTTTGGTCGAATTTCCACAGCAGTTAACTGTGGAATTAACCGAGCAATATCTCTTTGTCTCTAAAGGTGAACCGGACGATGACGAAGAAGACTACGAGGTAGAAGATCGTTATTTGCCGGTGCTTGCTGCGGATCAAATCGATGTCAGTCGACTTTTGGTGGATGCCTTTTTTAGTCAATTACCTTTAAAGACGCTTTGCCGTGAGGATTGCAAAGGACTTTGTGATCAGTGCGGAGCAAATCTCAATGAAGGGCCCTGTGAATGTCAGGATCAACCCGTGGATCCCCGTTTTGCAATCTTAAGCCAATGGGGAAAGAAATCAAAGTAATCGATCATTCCTACCATGGAAGGATAGAGAGAACACCGAAAAAGGAGGTGTGAAGAATGGGTGCTGTACCAAAAACAAAAACTTCTAAAGCGCGTCGCGATAGTCGTCGTGCCAATAATTTCCGTCTCGGCGTTCCCGGTTTAGTTGAATGCCCCCAATGCCACAAACCGAAACTTACTCATCGTGTATGTCCCGAATGTGGATTTTACAAAGGTAAGGAAGTTGTTGAAGTTCAAGAATAGTCGTGCTCCACACGATAACAAGCCCCTGATTTTCAGGGGCTTATTTTCTTGCTTTTTTACAGGTCTTTCAGTATAATAACAGCGAAGGATGTGAGGTTATGAAAGCCATTGCACTCGATTGTATGGGAGGAGACTATGCTCCTACCGCGATTATAGAAGGTGCTGTCCAAGCGGCCAGAGAATTTCGGCAGACTCTTCTATTGGTAGGCGATGAAGCCAAGATCCAGCTGGAACTACAAAAACAGGACACCAGAAACCTCTCCATTGAGATTGTACCTACGACAGAAGTCATCACTTTTGACGACGCGCCAGCTCTTGCTGTTCGTAGAAAAAAAGATTCATCCATGGTCGTAGCTCATCGTCTGGTCAAAGAAGGTCGCGCTGCGGCTGTGTTTTCGGCAGGCAATACCGGAGCCATAATGGCTTGTGGTTTATTTGTATTAGGTCGCATGGAGGGAGTCGAACGCCCTGCCTTGGCACCTATGCTGCCTACTGCAGCGAAAACACCGGTTTTGTTGCTGGATGCAGGTGCGAATACCGAAGCGAAACCTCAACATTTGCTTCAGTATGGTCAAATGGGAAGTGTCTATATGCGTCACGTGACCGGTAAGGAGAAACCCAGGGTAGGGTTGATTAACATCGGAACCGAACCGGAAAAAGGGACACCGCTATATCAGGAAACATACCAATTATTGAGTCAATCGGATTTGAACTTTGTTGGAAATGTGGAAGCTAGGGAACTCTTTTTAGGAGACATCGACGTCGCGGTTTGCGATGGGTTTACCGGCAATATTATATTAAAATTGACCGAAGGACTCGCTAAGAATTTTGGAGAGATGATTAAACAAGAACTGACATCGGATTTTCGTGGAACTTTGGGGGCCTTGTTGGCGAAACCATCCCTGACTCGCTTTAAGAGCCGCTTGGATTACAGAGAATACGGAGCGGCCCCCTTATTG
>CALCNS010000231.1 GCA_937897315.1 uncultured Bacillota bacterium | reverse complement strand
TTTCTTTATTGCTGCGGTACGGTACAGCAGACACACCCATTCTTTCCTAGAGAAGAATCCCGATTTTACAGTATCTATCCCCACCAACTCCGAGTCAAAAAAAGCATTAGCTTATTGCGGTACGAAGTCCGGAAAAGACGTCGATAAGTTTAAAGAAATGCAACTGGTTGCTCTTCCCGGCAAAGCTCAATCCACTCCGGTTATTCAAGGAGATTTTTTGCAAATCGAATGTGTAAGCCGCTGGAGCTCAGAGGTCTCTGAACAAGATTTGCCGGACGATATAAAGCAACGCTTTTATGCGTCAGAACTTCCACTAGAACGACATGTACTCTATTTCGGTGAAATTGTTAGCACATATCAGACCAAAAGCTAAAAACGAAACCCTTGCTCCAACGAGCAAGGGTTTTTTTAGTGATAAAGAAGGAGATTGCATTTGCAGTCCAGAAAAGAATAAAAAACAAATAAAAGGGAGGTATCTTTGTGCAATATGTTATTGGAGGAATCTCGTTGATTTTGGTTTTCTTAGGCATCTCCACTTATAATGGATTTATCGGGACAAAGAATAAGTTGGAAGAAGCCGAAGCGACCATGGATGTGTATTTGAAGAAACGCTCTGATCTAATCCCGAATTTAGTGGAAACCGTCAAAGGGTATGCAAATCACGAAAAAGAGACGCTTGAACAAGTGATGAAAGCAAGAAATGCTGCTTTAGGAGCTCAAGGACGAGAAGAACGCCAGACCCAAGAAGCGGCAATCAGTGGCAGCTTAAAATCCATATTTGCCTTATCCGAGAATTATCCCCAATTGAAAGCAGATGCCGGTTTCAGGCAATTATCGGATCAGCTAATGTCCATTGAAACCGATATCACACAGTCGCGCAAATACTTTAATGCTGTCGTAAAAAGCTACAACAGCAAAATTGCAATGTTCCCCGGTAGTATTGTAGCAGGGATTATGAACCTCACACCATATGAGTATTTCGTGGTAGATCCTCAAGATCGAGACCCAATTTCGGTCAAGTTCTAACCTCTGCAAAGACAAACAAGGAGGACTTATGAAAGTACGTCGAGTTCTCGTCATCCTTTTCTTCCTCCTGTTGTTTTGTTTCACAGGAGCACAAGCGAAGGAAGGATTTGACATTCTTCTTTACGAGGTTCGCATGGATGTTCAGGATGACCACAGTGTAATTTTGACCGAAACCATTGATGTTGAGTTTACACAACAGTTACACGGCATCTATCGTACCATTCCGCTCCAAACGCATTTTAACACATGGGGAACGATTAGCCATATTCAAATGCTAAGTTCGCATCCTTACACGACAACCCGTGAAGGCGGTTTTCTAAAAATCCGTATCGGGGATGCCAACAAATGGGCAGCACAAAAAGAACGATACCAATTAACCTATCAATTTCATTTAGGGCATGATGGCCTAGATACCATGGATGAGTTGTATTACAATCTCATTGGTAACGGTTGGAATACCAATATCAATGAAGTTCGATTCGAGATTCACATGCCACATCCATTTGA
This sequence comes from uncultured Bacillota bacterium, assembly GCA_937897315.1. Classification (GTDB taxonomy): domain Bacteria; phylum Bacillota; class JAAYKD01; order JAAYKD01; family JAAYKD01; genus CALCNS01. The sequence goes on along the minus strand of CALCNS010000231.1, from coordinate 275 downwards.
TTCAACTAACGTATCGATGACTTATGGCCTAACGTTTAGTCAAGAAAAAGATCAGGTTCAATTCTCAGTGGATGGCCAACACATTGCCGGTTTTATGACACGAAGGTTAGGCCCTTACGAAGGCTTGACCATCGCAATCCCCCTACCCGAAGGTTATTTTTCTGCAATGCCGATACCGAAAGATTACGCCGGGATGTTGAGAACCTTCGGCCCTCCACTCTATCTATCAGATCGGAAGAGCGTCGTGTAGGGAAAGAGTGTAGATCTCGGTGGTC
>CALCNS010000230.1 GCA_937897315.1 uncultured Bacillota bacterium | reverse complement strand
AGTGGACCCTCCTTTTCCAGTGTGGTGCGGCTAAAAAGATTGCAACAAAAAGAGCAGAGAATAATTTTAAATCTACAGTGGATAATCCCAGATAAATGACAATAGACAAGACGATATAATAAGCCATGGATCCACATAAAGTAGCAGTGAAACGGATGAAAAAATGATCTTGTTTTCGAATCAGTCTACTTCCAATCACCACAGCGGCAAGACCAATGACAATGGCACCTCGACCCATGTTGATATCGGCATTGCCCTGATACTGCGCCAAGAGCGCACCTGAAATGCCGACTAGACCATTGGATAAAATTAAACCCAAGCGCTTCATGGCGTTGGTGTCAATCCCTTGCGCCCGTGCCATTTTTTCGTTATTGCCGGTGGCCCTTACTGCAAACCCAAGTTCGGTTCGGAAGAACCATACTAAACACAACACAAAGACCGCTGCAATGACAGAGGAGACTCCAAGCGCATGGTTGATCTTCGCGCTACTAAGAAGCAAAGAATAATGCATGCGACTAATGGTTAAGTTCGATTTACCCATAATCCGCATGTTCACACTATATAAAGCCAGTTGGCTTAGAATTCCTGCTAAAATGGCAGGGATTTTTAAACGTGTATGCAAGGTGCCGGTGACAAACCCGGCAATCATACCGGCTATGGCTGCAAAGAGTACCGCAACAGCAGCCGGGTACCCGGCAATTAGACTGACGGCGCAAACCGCCCCGCCGGTGGCAAAACTGCCATCGACGGTGAGGTCTGCATAATCTAGAATCTGATACGAAATGGCAACACCCAGACCTAAAATCCCCCATATTAAACCTTGTGCCATCGAACCAGGCAAAGCATTTAAGAAGGATATCATCATTTTAGGCCATCCGGAATTTTTATACCCAAGGCATCGGCGACTTCCTGGTTAATGAACAGAGTCAAGTTGGATGCATCAAAGGTGAAGATGGGCATCGTGGCAGGATTCGCTTTGTTCACAAGAATCTCATGAGCCATTTCTCCTGCTTTCACACCTAAATCGTAGTAGTCAATAGAATAGGTTGCTAAGAAACCACCCTTACACATGCTCTCTTCAGCTGTGATGACGGGAATTTTGGCAGCAGTAGTAATGTTAGCCATGGTCGGTACATTAGAGGCGATGAGGTTATCACTGGGTTCATAGAATGCATCGACTTCGGCACAAGCTTTGGTGACGACAGTTTGAATCTCGTTGGAATCGGCAACGGTGTAGGTTTTTACCTCGTACCCTTTTGCTTCTAAAGCCGCTTTGGCTTCAACAGCTTGAATCTCGGAATTTTCTTCTGCAGAAGAATAAACAATACCAACGACTTTGGCATCGGGAACCAGAGCGGCCAGCAGTTCGACTTGCATATCGACCGGATTGTTATCGGAAGCACCGATCACATTACCACCGGGGGCTTCGTTCGACTTTACGAGCCCGCTTTTGACGTAATCAGTAACGGAAGTACCCACAATAGGAATGGTAGAGGTCGCTTCGCGGGCGGCCTTAACGGCATTGGTTGCATTGGCCATGATTAAAGAGACTTTGTCGTTGACGAATTTATTGACGATGGTGGTGCAATTGGTTTGCTCTCCTTGAGCATTTTGCACATCAAACTGAACCTGATCTCCCAGTTTGTTGGTTAAGGCATCCTGAAACCCTTTGGTTGCAGCATCCAGTGCAGGATGTTCAGCCAACTGTACGATTCCTACTTTATGTATGGTTTTGGCTACGGGGGTGGGTTGAGGAGTGGGGGATTGACAAGCAGAAAGGGAAACCAAAAGAATGAGTGCGAGAAGTCCGAGTGCGATTTTCTTAGAATTCATGATAACATCGTCTCCTAATAATAATTTTTCTTATTCCGTCTGGCCAGACCGGAAAAGGTAACAAAGTAAAAAAGTATATAAAAACAGCCCCGTCGAAACCGACGAGGCTGCTGCTTGCTCCTTTAAGGTAGCAAAACAAACAGGCTAAATCCGTCGATTCCGCCTGAAGCTGCTAAAATAAAAGTAATAATAAGCATAGGAAAGGAAGCCTACAACAGAAACGTTACGAAGAGCGTTCAACATGTGGGGTTCCTCCTTTGCTTTGGAACTTTGTGCCAGTATAAGGGCATATGGAAACTTTGTCAATAGGGAAAAATAAAAATCTTCCCGAAAATTTTCGGGAAGATTTTTTGCGTTTGGTGGGCCATCAGGGATTCGAACCCCGGACAGGCTGATTAAGAGTCAGCTGCTCTACCAGCTGAGCTAATGACCCGTGTTAGAACAAATGAATTCTAACATAACGAGTTTCGGTTGTAAAGGGGTAGTATTGATTTTTTTCAATGAATTATAGCACATTTCGTATCAGACCTCTGTACGTTCATCATAGCTCGGATTCAAACAAAAGCATTAAAATCCGACATCTAAAAGTCACAAATATACATATGTTACAGGAAGGAAATGGAATGTGGATACAGAATATTCTGAGGTAACAAAACGAGTTACGTCTTAAATATGTAACTTGAAAAGTAACTAACGGAATGAGGGGTAATCAATGAATACAAAGCATTTCACGGGGAGAAAAATTAGCGTCTTTTTGGTCAGTTTAATCTGTCTAAGCATACTTTATAACTCCTTGTCGTTGTCAGAAAGTGTAACCGCACAACCTTACGATAGAGCTAGTGAGGTCGATGTTGCGATTTATCATCAGCAGCCACAAGATGCATTGGAAAGCATGGGAATGATGAGTTTGTTCTCTCTGCCAACCACATCGGACTTCAATTTGGGGTTCGAGAGCGACCTAAGTGGATGGGAGACTCATGGCGTTGTCAGTGTCAGTGAGTATTCAAGCATTCAGGCAGGTAGTAACCATTGGGAAGTGTGGCCAAAGAATAACAAAATGGCAGTCATGCAACCATCGGGCTCTGCTATCCCTTTTAGTACCGTCGCTAGCATCTTAAATATCTCTTCATCAAGCCAGAGCTATTTCCTCTCCAACTTTCCAAACCCAACAGATTTTGCATATATTTACAAAGACATCTCTTTGAATGCAGGTCAAATCTACTATGTGGCATGGAACTATGTTGCTACAGATTATGAGCCCTTTAATGATGCCTCGTTTTTTACTTTATCAAATTTAAATAATTCATCGGCACATGCAACCATCAATGGCATCACAACCGATGTTAGTTTGTTGGGAGCTACTGTGAAAGGTACCGGTAACTACAGCACGGGTAGCTATGGTAGTACAGGGTGGCAAAATCTATCGTTCAAAGCAAATGAGACAAGCAGTTATCGGATTGGGTTCATGGTGTTCAATTTAGATGACACAGCTTTACCACCTGTGTTATTCGTCGATGATGGTCCGGGGATTGTTAAGAATAACGGTGTTGTATTTGAACCGATCGGTGAAGACCCCAATGCACCACCGCCGCCGGTTCCCGATACCACACCTCCGTCTTTAACCGCTGGAGCAGTCTCTCGTACCTCCGATACTTCTGCAACGGTGAAATTTACAACAGATGAAAACGGTTCATATTACTATGCAGTAGTTGACGATGGAGTAAGCACTCCGACGATTAACACAGATGGAACTGGGACAAACTGTACTACAGGAGAAGTAACCATCACAAATCCTACCGGCTTGACTGCAGGTGCAAAAGATATTTATATAAAAGTCAAAGACAATGCAGGGAATGTTAGTACTATACTTCAAATGGATATCGATGCTTATCAAACCGCAAAAGCAAATCAGGCCGTAAATTTCGATTCTTTGCCGAACAAAACCTATGGAGATCCCATCTTCACGTTGGTAGCTTCTGCCTCGTCAGGTTTACCGGTGGCCTTTATCAGTTCTGATCCTACCATTGCGAGTATCAGTGATGATTCGGTTCTCATTCATAAACCGGGAACTGTTATCATTACGGCTACTCAAAGTGGGAATGATTCTTTCTATGAAGCTTCTGCTCAGCAATCCCTTACCATTGATAAGTTAGCGGTTCAAGTGATTAATACATCTGTATCCTCTAAGGAATATGATGGCACTACCACGGCAACACTAATCGGTGCGACTCTAAAAGGGCATCTGAAAGCGGATGATGTGGTGTTATCTCAGTCTACTACCGGTACTTTCGATAGTTCGGCTGTTGGTGAACAAAAAGCAGTGACCACGTACTTTACTCTCACAGGACCCGATAGCGAGAAGTATACATTGAGTCAACCGTTAGATTTGAAAGGTAACATTGTACCAAGATCTGTCACAGTGACGGCAGAAACATTGGCAAAAACCTATGGTAATAATGACCCAGTCCTATCGTATTCCCTGACGACTGGAAGCTTAGTCTCTGGAGATTTGTTTTCAGGAGTACTTACCAGAATCGCAGGTGAAACGGTTGGTACCTATGAGATTACCCAAGGAACTCTACAACTTAACGATAACTACAATTTGAGCTTCATAGAAGGAAGCTTAGAGATCACCAAACGATCGGTCACCATCTCAGCGGACGCAAAGATGAAAGTGTATGGAAACGAAGATCCAACCTTGACCTACCAAATCACAGAAGGTAGCTTGGCTTTCCAAGATGCTTTCACAGGTGCATTAACCAGAACCATTGGTGAGACCGTTGGCAATTACGACATCACCCAAGGTTCGGTAGCGCTGAACGACAACTACACCTTAAGCATTGTCAAAGGTAACTTGGAAATTACTAAGAGACCGATTACCATTGTTGCAGATGCAAAAACCAAAGTCTACGGAAACGATGACCCTGCTTTGACCTACCAAATCACGGAAGGTA
>CALCNS010000229.1 GCA_937897315.1 uncultured Bacillota bacterium | reverse complement strand
CCTGGCGAGAACCCTGGCAAAAAGGATTTTAAATAGAAGTGCTCAAAAAAAAGAACCTTTCACGAAAGTGAGAGGTTCTTTTGATTTGTAGTAACGAGCAGCCCTATTTGGCGGTGTATCAGAATCCTGGAAAGCGATTTCTAGTTGCTTGTTACACCGCTTCTTTGAGGAGTGCTTCGACGCGATTTAAACCTTCCGTAATCAGTTCCATGCTGGTCGCATAAGAGAAACGCATAAAGCCTTCGGCTTCGAATGCAATACCCGGAACAATAGCGACTTTGCCTTCATCCAGAATCACGTCGCAAAGGTCGGCAGAGTTGTTAATCTTTTTACCGCGGATGGTTTTACCAAAGAAACCGGAAATGTTGGCGAACACATAGAAGGCACCACCGGGTTTACGGCAAGACATTCCGGGAATGGCGTTGACTCTGTCAACGAGGTAGTTGCGGCGTTTTTCAAATTCTACACGCATCGCTTCAATGGATTCTTGCGGTCCGTTTAAGGCCATGACAGCCGCTTTTTGGGATATGTTGCCGGGGTTGGAGGTCATATGGCTTTGAATATCGCCCATGACTTTGGCCAATTCGGTGGAAGAAGCGGTGTAACCCACCCGCCATCCGGTCATAGCATAGCTCTTGGACACACCGTTAATGACGATGGTGCGTTTTTTGATTTCTTCGCCAAAAGCGGTAATGGACACATAGGTTTGGCCATCGTACAACAATTGGGCGTAGATTTCGTCGGCAATCACATAAATGTCGTGCTTGACGCATAAATCGGCAATGGCTTTGAGGTTTGCAGCTGTGTACACGCCACCGGTGGGGTTGGACGGAGAGTTGAGCATAAGAGCTTTGGTCTTGGGAGTAATCACGGCTTCGAACTCTTCGGCCATCATGACAAAGTCATTTTCCTCTTTGGTTTGGCAGAATACAGGCACGCCACCCACCAATTTAATTTGCTCGGTGTAGCTAACCCAGCAAGGGGTCGGCAGAACGACTTCGTCGCCTTCATCGAGTAAAGCGGTGCAAACGTTAAACAACGAATGTTTGGCACCATTGGAGACCACAATTTGGTTGGGTTCGTATTCTTGACCAAAGTTGGCTTTTAAGCGAGCACAAACGGCTTTTTTTAAGTCGGGCAATCCGGCAGCGGGGGTATAACGGGTAAAGTGTTGTTGAATGGCCGCGATACCGGCTTGACCGATATGATCCGGCGTGTTGAAATCGGGTTCTCCTACGGCAAAACTAATGACATCGATACCTTGGGCTTGCATGGCTTTGGCTTTGGCATCGAGAGCCAAAGTCGGTGAAGGACTGATTTTTTGAGCACGCAGGGAAATTGGCTTCATGACATTTCCTCCATTTCATTGTGGGTCATTAAAATAACCACACTGTTCTGATACTTATGATTCTATCTTTTTCAAGAAAACCCTTTCGTGTGACAGAAAACAACGAAACTACTTTGAAAGGCCACTTTTACCAACAATTCGACCGTTTTGGGACAGAAAACCACTCAGTCTTGTCGCAGAATAGGTAGACGATACCATAAAGTATCGGGGCAACAATCGCGTAAAGCGATTTGTTCATAGGAAGTTGCCGTCAAAAACGGGTTGCGCTCGGTCATTAGGTATAGTTGTTCCAGGTGTGTCTCATATTGCTCACGGGTGAAGGTTCCTTCGCGTAAGCGCTCTCTTAGGGCATCGGCTAGAGCCCGATAAGTCCAGGCTTTGGGTGCCAGTCCTTCTTCGACCAAACGTAAGCGTAAGGCTCCTTCTCCCATATAAGAGACCGCAGCCCGGATTTGCTCCAAATCTTCTCCCATAGGTGTGCAAAGATACAGCCGGCAAATGAGAGCCCGCTGTTCGTATATGGAGCATAAATCGTTTTTTAAAAATGGGCAGGGGTGTTTCTTCCAGCGGGGAAAGGGGTTTTCTGCGGAAAGGTCCAACCACTGTACGGCAAATTCCGAAAAAGATAGGCTCAAATGTGTGGCGATTTCTTGCACCGCCAAATAATCAGGAGTAATATCGTGTTGACGGCAGCAGTTGTCTTTGCAGCCGGCGCAAACGCCATATTGCCCTTTCAGCCGAGGTTTGTAGATATCTTGGTCATCAGTTGCTGTTTGTATGGCTTGCAACAAATCGGCAACCGAAGCTCTTTCACTGAGTTCGACTACTTCTAGTTCCGGCTCACCGGTTTCATAGCGCACCTCTAATCGTAGCAAGGCCATCGTTTCCTTCCTATTCTAATATGGCCTTTTTCTAGGCCGGATAACGCCCTTTGCCGCACATGGAATCAATGGTAATTTCTATGAGCCAAACAGAATTTTCACCGGTATGATCGATGGGTGGCAACTGAGCTTTCGCATCATACTTTCTAACCAATGTGGTTAAGATTTCGCGCTTATTCGGATGTTGCATGACCAACTTGGCATGGCCTTCTACATTGACGCTTTCGAAAAACGTTCCGTAGCCACAATACGTATCGGCTTTTTTGACTCCAATCATGCGATGTACATTGAAACAGACCACAGGATTTTGCTGCAGCCACTCGATTTTCTTACCTTCTTTGGCGGTGTGCACGTAAATGCAACCGTTCCAAATGACGTAGTTTACCGGGATCACATAAGGACGATTCTCAACTGCCATAGCCAAGCAGCCGGTTTCAGCTACCTCAAGGATGTGCATGGCTTGAATTGCATTCAGAGCTCTGTCTTTCCGTCGCAGCGGATGAATTTTGTTCATGATACCGCTCCTCTATTTTTTCTATTTTACATTCGATTTATTGCGGAGGATAATTTGGCATTCTTGGCCAGAAATCCTGCATCCCGATTCGTTGTTACCCGATACATCTAAATACTACTGAATAAATTAACAAAATGACAAGAAAAAGGTATTGCATATTTATGCTATATTTGGTATATTGTTGCATAAGTTCTCCGCAGACCGGCTTGAAGAATTCCCGGCCGAAGCGGACTAAAAAAAGAGGAGGCTTTCTTCATGAAAAAACGGTTTGCAACACTCTTGGTGCTGTTGTTAGTCGCCGCAATGTTAGTCGGCTGCAACCAAACACCCGCTCCGACCCCAACTCCAACCCCCACCCCTGCCAAAACCACGTTAACCATTGGTTCGGCTTATGACATCATCAACTTGGTTCCTTTCTTGTCCACCGACTCTCCGTCCGGTGACGTGCACAGCTTAATCCACGAAGGTTTGGTCGGCTACAAAGATAATTATGAAATGGTTCCAAAGCTAGCCACAACCTGGGAGACCTCCACGGATGGATTGACCTGGACCTTCCATTTGCGTGAAGGTGTGAAGTTCCACGATGGTTCTGCCTTTACCTCCGCCGATGTCAAATTCACCTATGAGCAAATTTTGAATCCGGATGTCAAATCCAACAACTATAAGAACTACACCATTATTGAAAGCATGGAAACTCCAGATGCCAAGACCATTGTCTTCCATTTGAAGAGCCAATTTGCCCCGTTCCTTGATCGTATGACCATGGGAATCATCTCCAAAACCTATGTCGAAGCCAAAGGCTTCAGCACCAATAACTACAATGGTTACAACCTGGCTCCCGTCGGAACCGGTCCTTGGAAATTAACCCAATGGGTACCCGAAACCTCTTTAACCCTTTCGGCCAACAAAGACTACTGGGGCACCAAGCCGACTTTAGAAAAAGTCATCTTCAAACCCATTCCGGAAGCGTCTGTTCGACTGATCGCATTTGAAAATGGCGAAGTGGATTATGTCTCTGCCATTTCTCCCGACGATGTAGCACGTTTGGCTGCCAAGACCGACAAATTTACCGTATTTACATATCCTCAATTACGTTTTGCG
>CALCNS010000228.1 GCA_937897315.1 uncultured Bacillota bacterium | reverse complement strand
GATTGGTTTTAGTGATGGGGGAGATCAGCACCCAAACCTATGTCGATATTCCCAGTCTGGTTCGAAAAACACTGAATGACATTGGCTATACCCGAGCTAAATACGGCTTCGATGGTGAAACCTGTGCGGTTCTTACTTCCATAAATGAGCAATCCGCAGATATCGCCATGGGTGTCAATCGCGCTTTAGAATTCCGCGATGAAGCCGATGCCGAAGCTGCTGCCGAATGGCTGGGTGCCGGGGACCAGGGTATGATGTTTGGTTTTGCCTGCAACGAAACGCCGGAGTTCATGCCTACACCCATTCAATATGCACACATGTTGACCCATCGTTTGGCGCAAGTGCGTAAAGAAGATATTTTACCTTGGTTGCGACCCGATGGGAAGGCACAAGTCACCGTGGAATACGAGGGATTTACCCCCATTCGTATCGATACTGTAGTGATTTCTGCGCAACATGCACCGGAAATGACTCAAGAAGAGATTCGACGTCAAATCATGAAGCATGTCATACAACCGGTATTACCGGCTCATCTCATCGACGAAAAAACTCGTTACCTCATCAACCCCACCGGCCGTTTTGTCATCGGTGGTCCGCATGGGGATTCCGGATTGACTGGCCGCAAGATCATTGTCGATACCTACGGCGGCATGGCCAGTCATGGAGGTGGTGCTTTCTCGGGGAAAGATCCCACAAAAGTTGACCGCTCCGCCGCTTACATGGCTCGTTATATAGCTAAGAACGTCGTTGCTGCTGGGTTGGCCGAACGATGTGAAATTCAGTTGGCGTATGCGATTGGTGTAGCAGAACCGGTTTCGGTTATGGTCAATACCTACGGCACCGGCAAACTTCACGATGACGAGTTGACTGCACTTATTCGCAAGAATTTTGATATGCGCCCTGCTGCTATCATTCGCAAGCTTCGCTTACTTCGTCCCATCTACAAACAAGTAGCAGCCTATGGTCACTTCGGTCGTCATGATCTCGACTTACCATGGGAGCAAATCGATATGGCGGTTGTTTTGGCTGCAGCTCTGAAGTAGGTTCTTGAACCCTTCTACCGTTTTGTTCTACGGTGGAAGGGTTTTTTTTATGGTGTAGGGAATGAAGCTGTAGCCATTTTAGTGAGAAAGAAGGGATAATAGATGATTGCCATAGAAGGTACCGTTCGCCGAATCACGTTTCGAAACGAAGATAACTTTTATTCCGTATTTCGTTTAGAAGTCCCTGAGAGCCGATTTCCTGTGACAGTGGTGGGTTCGTTTGCGGCTCTGAAAGAGGGAGAACAGCTTCGCTTAGAAGGGGATTGGATCCATCATCCTACCTTTGGCCGTCAATTCAAAGCTGAAAAAAGTGAAGTGCTGTTGCCTACCACCGAAAGTGGGCTAATCCGTTACCTAGGCTCGGGTCTTCTCAAAGGAATAAAGAAAAAAAGAGCTGAAGCCATGGTCCATCATTTCGGAAAAGATGTTCTGCGGGTCATCCGCGAGGATCCCAAAGCACTTACAGTAATTCGAGGTATTGACGAGAAACTCGCTTATCGTATTCGCGATAACCTCTTAACACATAAAGAAATCGAAAATTTTATGATATACTTGCAGGGTTTTGACATTAGCCCTCATTTAGCGATACGCATTTATAAACACTACAGCAATCAGGGTCAAAGCGATTTGGTTCATTTAATTCGAAGTAATCCCTATCGGTTGGCGGATGAAGTTTTCGGCATCGGTTTCCGCACTGCCGACGAGATTGGTCAAAAACTAGGTATTCCCTCGGAAGATCCTCAACGCTTGAAAGCCGGGCTAAGGCATGTGCTGAGCGAACAAACCAACGAGGGACATTGTTATGTACCCCAAGATATGCTACTCGAACTAGCTTCCAATGCATTACTAGCAGATCCAGAAAATATTCAAAAAGCATTGAACGACTTACTGACAAACGGAGAATGCATGGCGGAACCTACCATAAACGGCCAGATAAGCGTCTATCTCATGCCCTTTTACTATGCCGAAAGCCGTGCCGCCCAGCGATTGCTTTGGTTGGTAAACAGCGGAGGTAGTCAACAAACTCTTATGGCAAAAGAAACCTGGCAGCAACAATACCGCGAGGATATTGCACCTTTGGAAGCAAAGCTGGGTCTTCGCTTTGCCGAAGAGCAAATTTTCGCCTTGCAGCAAGCACTGAATCACCAGGTGACCATTATTACAGGGGGCCCCGGAACCGGGAAAACGACGATTGTACGAGCCCTGACTATGCTATACAACCAAAGGCAAGCTAAAATCCTTCTGGCTGCACCTACAGGACGTGCTGCGAAACGGCTCAACGAAGTGACGGGACGTGAAGCGAAAACCATCCATCGCCTATTGGAGTACAGCTTTGTAGCGGGAGTGGGGGTCGATTTTGCCCGCAACGAAGACAACCCTTTGTCGTGTGATGTTCTTATCTTGGACGAGAGTTCCATGATGGATATTTTACTGTTTTATCATGTATTGAAGGCCATTCCGTTGGGATGTCGCCTTATCCTCATTGGAGATCAAGACCAGTTACCTTCGGTGGGAGCGGGAAATGTGTTGAAAGATCTCATCGACTCCGGGAAAATACCCGTCGTCACCCTGAAAACGGTGTTTCGCCAAGCCGAACAGAGCTTAATTGTGACCAATGCCCATCGTATTCGTAGTGGAGAAATGCCCCAGTATGGGCAGCCCGATGCCGATTTTTTCTTTATGGAAAAGGAAGACCCCGAAGAAGTTTTGCAACTGGTTTGCGATTTAGCAACGAAACGGTTGCCGGCTTTCCTCAAAGTGGATGCCTATGAAGGAATTCAGGTATTGACCCCGATGAGACGGGGTAGCATAGGGGTAGATCAGTTAAATCACTCTTTGCAGGAGCGGCTCAACCCCGCCAATTCGGGCAAGCCTGAGTTGCAGCGTGCCGGGGTATCCTATCGTTTGGGCGACAAAGTCATGCAAATACGCAATAACTACGATAAAGGCGTGTTCAATGGAGACATTGGACGAATTGTCGAAGTCGACCGAGAAGCGTTGTTGTTAGTGGTTGAGTATGCAGATGGCGAAGGCAATCATCTCATTCCTTACGAAGACCACGAACTAGATGAACTAACGCAAAGTTATGCCATAACCGTTCATAAAAGCCAAGGAAGCGAGTATCCGGCAGTGATTATACCATTACTCACTCAGCATGCGATTTTATTACAAAGAAACTTACTGTATACAGCCGTTACCCGTGGAAAAAAATTGGTGGTGATTGTTGGTAGTAAACGTGCGTTGCGTTTGGCAATTCAACGTAACGAAGTGGCCATTCGCTATACGGCATTGGCTCAGAGATTACGAGGTGAATCCCATGCACTTTCTTGAAAAATTCTTTTTTCCCCCGTTGCAGGAATGTAGTTTATGCCAGATGCCCATTGAAGAAGAAATCGATATCGGACTTTGCCCGAGCTGCCAGAGCACATTGCGCTGGCTAGAGGGTAATGCTACAGAACAGCAATTGTTGGGTGGGCAACAGTCCTTATTTTCCTACGAAGATCAAGGAAAAGAACTCATACTAAATTATAAGTATCGCTTTCAACCCTCATTGGCAGGTTTGTTTGCCTCCTGGTGGGTGGAAAAGAAACAGCATATATTTCAAGGGTCTGAGAACCCTCTCATAACCTATGTTCCTATGACATTGCGACGCGAGAAAGAAAGGGGATTTCATTCCTCTCAGCACTTAGCGAAAGCACTTGCGCAACAGACAAGCATCCCTATCATCCATGCTTTGGTAAAAACCAAACAGCCACCGGAGCAACATCACCTCACTCGGGAACAAAGATGGGCTGCACTTGCCGGTGTGTATATGGCATCGACCAAAACGGATGTAAAAGGCAGAGATATTCTGCTCATTGATGACGTTTATACCACAGGCGCAACCTTGTATTACTGTGCTCAAGCGCTTCTAACAGCAGGTGCAAATCAAATATTTGCTTTGACTGTCGCCAAAACACCCGCATAAGGGCTGGAAAATTGTGTCATATTTGTGAATTCGACAAAATTCTGTTTTTTCATAAAAGGCAGAAGGGAAAAAGGTCTCACGTGTGGAAGATAAATAACAGAGACAAGAATCCATGGAGACTTGCTTCTCGTGACAAGCAGACATCACCCCTTGTCATGTAACTCTTATAGAAAGAGGTGTCACTATGAATCTCCAAATGAAAGCCAAACATTTCTCCCCCAATGAAGTCCATATCCAGTATGCCGAAAAGAAGCTAAGCAAGTTCGACAAATTACTGAATCGTGAAGTCGACATTGCTGTGAACTGCAGTAAAGAGCAGGAAGAAGAAAGGGTGGAAATCACCTTACAAGCCGGTGGATTCCGGTTACGTGCCGAAGAATATGCACCCGATTTTTATGTCGCTTTCGATGCGGCCATCGATACCTTAGAACGCCAATTAAGTAAATATAAAACTCGTTGGAACAACAAACGTCGCAGCGGAGAATCCATTCGTACAGCTAATTGGCAGAACCCGACCCCAGCAGTGGAAGAAGAGGATGATGAAAGTCCACAAATCATTCGCGTGAAACGTTTCGCTATGAAACCCACCTACCCAGAGGATGCTGTCATCGAAATGGAAATGTTGGGCCACTCCTTTTATATGTTTCTCAATGCAGAAACCGAAAAGATTAACGTGGTGTATCGACGCAACGATGGTAAATATGGCTTGATTGAACCCGAACTATATTAAGATTAGTTGACCATAAAACGGCATAGTCCTTATGGGCTATGCCGTTCTCATAATATTGGAGGAGTGTTTATGTTTCAAATACGTCGTGCAAAACCTCAAGATGCAATGTCTATGGCACTGGTCAATGTGTATACTTGGAGAACTACTTATTCTGGCCTGATGCCCGATGAGTTGATTCAACGAAGAATCCAAAACATTGTACCAGCAGCAAAAAGGATGAGACAACAACTAGAAAAGGAAGACCATCATTTTGTTGCTTTGGTGGAAGATGGCGTGGTGGGTTTTTGCATGATATCTCCTTCAAGAAATGAGAAGTATCCAAAAGCGGGTGAGATTTCTGCTTTGTATGTTCTGCAAGGAGTCCAAGGGCTGGGTATTGGCAAAGCGTTATTCGAGGCAGCGGTTCAAGAACTCAAACGACAGGGATATACCACGATGACCATCAATTGTTTGCGTGGCAATCCAACCCTTGGCTTCTACCAGCATATGGGAGGAAAAATAGTGGGCGAAATCAAAGAAATACACCAGGGGGCAGAGCTGGTGGAAGATGTTCTGCTCTTTGACTGGTCGATGTAGCCAAGTCGTGTATATACAAAAGAAGTCTCCTGAACAAGGAGACTTCTTGATTTTTAAGTAGCGGTTTTCCATTGAACTTTCTTCAAGATTTTCGAAAGTATACCCGACCCAGCAATCGTAAACAAAGAGTACATCGTGAACAAACTCATGGGATGAGTCACATGGAGTGCATGAGCAACTTTTGTGATCAGCATTAAAAGCAGGGGGTGAGACAAGTAGATCGTAAATGAGTGGCTACCAATAAAAGAAGAAAAGCGATGGAACAGGGATGTCTCACTTAGGCTGATTCTTGACGTGATCAGTGTGAAAATCACGATATCCACGGAAGAAAACAACAACCACAGAGGTTGATAGTAAACATTCCAACTATGGGTAGGTGCAATATATAAAATACCCATTAAGCTAATCTTTAAGAAGGTTTGTAAAAGGAAAGAAAGCAGCAGAGCCAAAGCCGGTAGCTTCCGTGTAGTAATGGCTTTGTAATGCTTCGCCATGTAGCAACCCAGCACAAAAAAGAATAGGTAAGATAAGAAATGACGATCCATTATATAAGATGGCCAACCTTGGCTCCAACCATATTCACTGAATTGAAATCCACCAAAAGTGAAACCCAGTGAAAGTAGCAAGACAAAATGTGAGTTCATTCGATCAAATGCCATCTTTATGAAGGGGAACAAAAAGTAGAATTGCAAAATGATAATCACAAAGTATAGGTGATAAACCGTATTACCGGTGAGCAGACCTAACAAAAAGCTCTGACTACTCCAGCGTACGAGTCCAAAGTAAGCAAAAGCAGCGTAATAAATTGCACTCCAAATTGCATAAGGAAGAAAAGTCGCTTGTACACGTTTAACCCAGAAGGAAGTTAGGGGGAGTGTCTGTTTTTCATAACGATAGTACAGGACCAAGCCGCTTAGGAAAACAAAAATCGGAACATTCGAAAGACAAAAGCGATTTAACGCAACCAGAAAAACATACACTTGAGGTGTTGCAATCCCCATAGATAAAATCTCTGCTGTAACATGGGTGAAAATGACACTGATACAAGCGAAGGTTCTCAACAAATCTGCTCCGGTTAAACGTGGTTTCATCGTTATCCTCCCATAGTGAAACGGTCTAAATGGCAGACAAGAAAGCTGCAATCTCCTCTTCCGTATTGAAGAAAGAGGGACTGACCCTAATGGCTCCTGCGCGATAGGTCACAATGATTCCTTTTTGTCGTAAGGACGCATATAATGCTTTCTTGTCGTTCGCGTCTCCAACACTAAATATTAATATAGACGAGCGTTCCCCTAAGGTTTCTACCGGAGATAATAGGGTATAACCTTTTGCTCGAATTCCTTGAATCAGTAAACCAGTGAGATGCATAACACGGTCATAGATACGCTCAACACCAACCTCTAACAGTACATCCAGTCCCGCAGTCCAAGCGTGAAACAAGGAATAGGCAATAGACCCCGTTTCAAAACGACGTGCATCTTCGTAATAATGTAGGTCGGTGAAGATATTCTCGGCGGCAAACATGCCTGGCATGCTAGGGTTGATTTGATGTTGTACATCCTGTTTTACATAAAGAAAACCTGTTCCGGGCATACCGAGTAACCACTTGAAGCCAGCACAACAGAGAATATCTATACCCTCTTCTTCTATGTTTAACGGCATGACTCCGGTTGCTTGAATCCCATCCACTAGGAAGAGAGCCCCAACTTGGTGAGCTATTTGGCTCAGGGCTTTGAGGTTACTACGAAATCCCGAATTAAAACGCACCGCAGCAGCTGCGACAATTTTGGTATTTTGGTCCACCCGCTCCGCAACTGCTTCGGGAGAGATGCGATAATGCTCATCCACCGGTACAATGCGTACTTCGACCTCTTTTTCCCGCAAGGCAAGCCAAGGAAAAGTATTATTCCAATGCTCATCTGCTGGGACCACAATGTTGTCACCCTTTTTCCAGGGGTATCCTGCTGCGACTATGCTAACGCCGACACCAGTACTGGTGACCAAGGCATACTCATGAGGAGCACCCCCAAGCAGTTTGGCCAAACGTGTTCGAACTTCTTCGCGAACTGTTGAAGGTTTGTCTTGGGGCGCCGTACTACAGACTTTCAAATAATCTTCCAACCTCATACGAAATGGTTCATTCAGTGGGGATTCGGCAGCATTGTTTAGAAAAACATACTGCTTGGTTACCGGGAAAAGAGCACGATATTTTTGAACATCCATAAATAATTCCTCCTCTTTATCTCTTTAGTGAAATGCTCTCCCGATTAGTTCGCATTATAGAAAAAAAACCCTTCTTACGAAGAGCTTTTTTCGTTTGATGGAAGCTTCCATCGAATGAGAATCATGACTGCGGAGATGAGGAGCATCATTGCTGTGGTCCACAGTGAGGTTTTTACGGGCTTTTTCTGACCTAAGTGACGTATGAATAACAAACCTTTTCCGATTCCTATGATGGTAGATAACAGAAGGATCATCCAATAAAAGACACCAATACCGGTTCTACTCAACCGGAACCATCCGTGTTTCTTGAAATCCATAAAGAAATACCGAACGGGTTGTTCTCCTGTTAGAGCATATTCACCGAAAAAATACAAACTATATAGGACAGGCATAATCATGGCCATCCAGAGATGTTTTGGATGTATGGGTTCATCCGGTTGACGAATGTAATCTAAAATACCGAGTATGGGAGTTAAGTTGTGTAAATAAAAGTTCGATTGTGACAACAAATAACTCATGCTCATGGTAGGAGTGAGGAGAATCGCAAAAACCAACCAAGTTAAGGTGATGGAAGTGGTGAACATGAAACGAAAGGGTTCTAACCAGGAAGGTGTTTTCATTTTTCCTGCTATTAGGTGGAAGCCTGCGCCCACAAGGGCGATACTTCCAACCCATATGTTACTCTGAATGGTAAAAGCTTTGAAGATGCTTGCCATGAAATCGCCATTCTGCAAGGAGCTATGTGTGATAATACCCAAAGTGCAGGATAAGGCAACTCCGAAAGGAATAAGCAGGGTGCTAATATCAGATTCACTTGCTCCTTTGGTCATACAGATACCTTCTTTCATTGTTTACAAACAATTCTAACTCAAGTGTATCTCTATGAAAACATTTCGTCAAGCTTTTGTTGGGTTTTGATTGTATGTTCAGGAATTTTGTAGTAAAATGATGGTAACGAATTCAGCCAGAAAAATACAAGAGTCCCCTCGTTATTTTTTCTTTAAGGAGCAACATATGCTAACCATTGAATTTGTAAGATATATGTTTTCAGGTGTTGGTATCCTTTTCGGGATTTTCCTAATAACGATGATGCTCGATAATCGTTATGATTATGTACCTAAGTCGCGAGACCTCTATGTGGGTGTTTGGCTTGGGCTTGCTTCATGTGCATTAAACCTGCATGACTTTTTTTTCGAGGGTCAAGCGGTATTTAACCTTAAATTTTTGCTGTTGTTATTCCTATGTCTAAAATTCTCTTGGAGAACATTAGCAACATTTGCTCCTTTATATTTAATTGGAGTCTACTATTCTCCCTTTTCCATATGGTATGCTTTGGCTTTGCTTGCGATTGCCATCGTTTTTTGGTGGAGCAAGATTCGCAAAGAAATCATGGCTGCTTTATTGCTTTTTTGCTTTGTACCAGTCGTTTTTTCCGAAATTCATATCAATAGTTACTTGGGTCGTTATGATGCGGAAGTCATCCTAACTCTAGCGGTCGCTGCTTCCATAGCGATCTTGTTCATCACCTTAGTGATTACCACATATTTTCATAGAAACTATTTTGGATCGGTTTTTTTGAGTCGATTCTTTTTAGAGTTGCTTTCAAAGTTCGATCATCTGTATTTCTTTTGGATTGATACCCGAAAAAAGGAAGTGTTTTTTTCTAGAAAAGGTGCGGAAGATTTAGAACTGCAGTACACAAGAATGCCACTTGATCTATTTGAAAATACAATACAGAATTCCACTGAGAAGCATTTGAATGCCATCGCCAATCAAATAGAAAAAACATTATTTAGCACCCCTGCAACGGGACAGGAAATGTTCATTGAGTATATTTGCTATGGGAGTATGCTTGGTGGGTATTTAGGATTGATTCGCGATATTACGAAACAGACTTCAAGAAACGAGGTATTATATCGAGCCAAAGCAAGAGATTACATTACAGGATTTCCAGGTTATCCGGTAATGAAAGAAGGTGTCTTAGAATACTGCTCCAAGACAACCGATTTCGTTTTGTTTGCTTCTATCCGGTTGAATTTAGATTTCCAAAAGAGTACGGTTTATGAAACCGAGTTTGAAATGGCTTCGTATAAAACAATAGCGGCGATTTTACGGCAAAATTTCCCTCACGCTGAAATTTACTCTATCAAAACGGGTGAGTTTTTATTTCTAATGCAAGAAAGCATGAAAGATGGTCATGCTTTAAAGGGTCTACAACGACTTCAGGAAGTTTTTCAAGGTACCTATGAAGTACAGGAAAAGCACTTTGCCATGAAGGCTAAGATTGGGGCGATTTATTTAGAAAGCCTTCGAATTCAGAACTTGAGCGATGTGGACGAGCTTCTCAAAAAACTGACATTTTGTAAATATCGCAGTGACGCACAGGAAGCGGGAGGATTCTACTTATTTGTTCCCAGTCAATACGAAGAATATTTGCAAAGATTTCTGCGGTTACGATATCTGCCAGGAATTTTGCAACGAGGAGATTTTTCTCTGGTCTTTCAGCCCATAGTCCATATCGCTACTCGAAAGATTATTTTTTTGGAGACACTGATTCGCGTACAACACGAAGTCTACGGGAATACTGGCGATTTTATCAATGATTGTATTGCAGCAGGGTACGATATTGAGTTGGATCGAATGATTTTTCGCAAAATGCAAGAAGTTGTAAGGAATGGGCAAATCTCACATGATATTTCAGTAAACATACTGGGAAATACTCCCGTTCTTGATGAGATGATTGAATTATCCAGGTTGTTGCAGCAACAGGGGAATCAGTTATTCATTGAGTTGACCGAGCATATTTATAACAAGCCCGAAGAGGTCTTGGTGAAAGCAGCTCAACTAAAGAAATTTGGTATTCAAATCATAGCCGATGATTATGGGACCGGTTTTTCCAATAACATCATGTTGGCAAGGGTAAGATTTGATGGGTTGAAAATCCCTATTGACCTGATGTCCAATATTCTAAGCGACGAAAAAGCATATTTTATGATTAAGAGTATACGGGATTATTGTGAAAATTTACGAATTTTATGTATCGCTGAGGGTATTGAAACGGAAGAACAGGTCGGTATGTTAAACGAAATGAACATCCATTTGGCTCAAGGATACTACTTTGCGAAACCTCAACCCATAGAAACCCTGGATGTGACTCGACAGGCAGGTGATTCGAAATGAAGGTTCTAGTTGTCGGAGCAGAACGCTTCATGGGTATTCATGCCATAACCCGGTTGTATCGCGATCATTATCGTGTGGTAGGAGTTTATAGAACCGATGAACCTCAGTATACTGCCAAAGTACCTCATTCTAAATATGTTGTTCGTGATAACAGAAGTCTGAAAGAGGTTTTCTACAGCGAAAAACCGGATGTAGTTGTGTATACTGATCTCAGGCAAATTCACAACACAGAGGAGTCTGTGGCTAAAATATCGGAGATTTCCACTCTCGCAGAATTATCTGTTACCTATGAAACGTCAAGGTTTATTTATTTGTCCCATATTTCTGTGTATGGTGATGAGATCGCCTTCGAGGATCAACCTCCCGTGGCTCTAGAATTGGCAGCTAAAACGCATTTGGTTTGTGAACAAATCCTAGCAAGTTTTCGACCAAGTAATCGTTTCTTCAACATTATACTAAGATTACCACAAGTCTCTGGAGTATACGAAACACTCGATCAGGCTTCTGTGGTTTATCGTATGGTAGAAGAGCAGTTCAGTGATGGGAAAATTCAACATGGAGTATTTGATTCGCAATATCTCATTACTTCTGGAGATGTATCGGAAGCAATCGTGCGGAGCATGAATGACAGTGTAGACGGCATCTTTAATATTGTCCCTGCCACAAAGACTCCCGGTTACGAAGTAGCGAATGAGATTGCTAGAGAA
>CALCNS010000227.1 GCA_937897315.1 uncultured Bacillota bacterium | reverse complement strand
AGGGGCTGTAGCACAACGAAAAAGTGCATCAATTCCAAAAGGCACCCAGATAAAAAAGTCTGGATGCCTTTTTCATGCACAAAGAGAAAAAAAGCTAGTAAAATATTCAGTTCTACTGACAAAATGAGAAACTAATAGAGAGGCAAGCCCAGAGGATCGCCATTTCATGATTTAGATTCAATTGCTGGCCGAGTTAAGCAGAGGTTTTTTCGAACAACTGCGTTCTCAGCCGGTTTTGCTTATTCTTGTTGTGTAATTTGTTAAGATTATAGCCCATCGCTACCAGAAGCATCTCAATGTAAACCTTTTCTTTACCTCGTGTCAGGAATTGACGAAAGCCGTAATTATGCTTAATGACACCGAAAGCTCCTTCAACTTGGATGGAGCGATTGATCCGTAAATTACTCCCCATCTTGCTCGTAATCTTCCGTAAAGATTGATCTCGCTGTAAGACGAATTTTTTTGAAACTTGTAGGGTGCGATTTTTCTTGGATCGGGTACACTTCTTTTTGTGGGGGCATCCCTCGCAGGATTCGCACTCATAGTAGGTGACTTCGCTCTCGAACCCGGATTTACTCTTTCGCGCCCCCTCGTAGACTTTTCGCAATTTCTTGCCAGCTTGGCAAGTGTATTCATCTAATTCAACATTGTAAGCCATATTTTCTCTTAACGCCATGTTGCTCTTGTATTTCTTGGTCTTGGACCGTTCGTAATTCTGTGGCTTAATATAACACTCGGTGGTCTTATTTTCAAAATAGCTATAGTTCTCTTCGCTTTCATACCCCGCATCTGCTGTTACATCTGAATAAGCCTGCCCAAGGTTGGATTCCATTTTGTCTAAAAGAGGTATGAGGGTTAGTTGGTCACTTCGTTCACTCGATACATGGACTCCTGTGATATATTCTCCTTCTACACCCAGTTGGATGTTATAACCCGGCTTCAATTGCGAATTTTGCATATGATCCTCTTTCATACGCATAAAGGTAGAGTCCGGATCTGTTTTGGAGAAACTGTTTCGTCCATTGTAGGTAGCTTGATACTCGGCATATTTTACTTTGCGATTCAAAAGATGGCGTAGCAGCTCAACATCCTTCTGTAACTCGCTCTTACGTTTCCCTTTGCCATGCACAAATGGCGTTTTGACTTGACTTTCCAGCACTTCCAGCAGTTCTTCTGCAGTCTCGACCAGAAGTCCATATTTTTCAAGCATTCCCTCTAACACTTGTTCTAACTTTCCTAACAACCGAACTTCGTGTTTTTGCACGCTCTTTTTCCAAACAAAGGTATATTTATTTGCGTTGGCTTCAATCTTGGTTCCATCTACAAAGAGATGCTCATACTTGATCTCTTCCAGGGACTTCAGCTTTTTCACTATTTCGTAGAAGAGGGTTTCTCCACATTCCGATAATCTTAAGCGACTGAACCGATTGACATCACTGTGGCGGGGGGCCTTGCTCCCGTTGAGTAACCAGATGTAGTTGATATCCCGCTCACATTGGGTGGCAATTTCTCTGGTTGTGTAATATCCTTCCATTGCTGCATAGATCATAATCTTCAGCATGGTTTTCGGAGGTCTTGCAGGGGGCCGACCGGTGCGTTTGTATGCTCTCATTAATGAACTACAATCCAACTCCTCTATTATTTGGTCTAAGAGCCGCACACTGTCATCCCGAGGTATTTGTTTCTCTGCAAAAAACTCGTCGAATTTTAGTTGCACATTTCGTGTGTTTGTGCCATAATTAATGGCGGTAGGTGTTATTTTCACACATACATTATACCAAAAAACAGAGCCTTTGGGTACTACTTTCGTAGCCCTTGGCTCTGTTTTTTTGGGCTTGTTTTGCTACAGCCCCCTTCTTATACTGGGTTAGTCTTACTTCAAACTCCATACTTTCAACAAGCGACCGTGCAGAGCGGATGTGCTTTCGCGGCTCCAAATGCCTTCTAAAATTACTGTCTGTCCGCTAAGAACCAGTGCCGCAAGTTGTTGGCTCACACCTTCGTTTTGTGGCAGAACATAAATGGGATTTCCATCTGTATCGGTCATTTCAAAAGGAAGGTTTTCATCGCTGTTCGCTCTTAGGATTCCTTGTTGACTTACCGGTTTTGTGATCTGTCCTAACATTTCCAGACAACGTAAGATGAGACTAGCTGCTTGAGCGCGGGTCGCTTCACCTTCTGGCTGTAAAGTTCCGTCCATCCCCTTGATCAAGCCAAGTGAAACAGCTAAGGTTAGCGCTTCTTGGGCCCAAAGTGCTGTATTGTTGGCATCGGAGAAGAGTCCTTGGATCTGAGTCATTGGCACTTGCGGTAAAAGCGTTCCAAGCATGTTTTGCAACATAACGGCCATTTCCTGACGACTGATGGTTTGGTTGGGACGGAAATTACCGTAGGATCCCGAAACCCATCCGTTCGCAGCTGCGGCTGTAATATCGGTATAGAACCAATCTTGAGGTTGCACGTCACCAAATGTCATAGAATGTTGTTGGTTTTGAGTGGAAACCTGCAAGATGCGATCCATGTTGAGAAGCAAACGAGTAAATTCTGCTCGGGTTATGGCGCGGTCTGGCTCAAAATGTCCGCCGCCGGTTCCCTGCAAAACATTTCTAGCTGCTAAGA
>CALCNS010000226.1 GCA_937897315.1 uncultured Bacillota bacterium | reverse complement strand
GAGACCGATGTAGCAATCTTCTTCGCCATGGTATTCTCACCGGCGTGGGTCAACCGAGTCATTAAGCCTTTTTTCTTCATCTTTTCCTCCTTTTTTCCCAATGGGGTCAGACCCTTTTGGGAAATTTACGATATCAATTCTTATGAACAGCGTGGGTGCTTCTCAGTGTGAATCTCACTTGCGGGTCAAACTCCAGTTGCAACAAGGACATATGCTCTTCCTCCACGCTGTAATACGTTTCGGCTAACTGCACGTTCACTCCCGAAATCTGTAACAACTCAGCGACACGATCCGTAAAAAACAACAGACCTTCGGCATCTTCAAACTTCAAGTCTTCCGCCACAAAACGGTATTTCCCCGACTTCTTGCCATATTCTGCGGTGTCATCACAATAACGATGGTTTATTTGCCCACACAGCTGTTTCACTTTCTTTACCACTTCGGCAGGTAGTTTCTCCGGCTGTGCCATCTGCACATCCAACGCTTTGCCATGCGAGTAAAACGGATACCCTTCCAGTTCCGTCGCCGTCGCCACTGCTCCGGCAACCTCCCCACAAACAACACCCTTTTCACCCTTCGCACACACAAACAAGCGTGGCCCCTCCACATTACTCAACCACATCGCCCGCAGTGCCAACCACTCGGTATCTTCCTCGTTTAACATCGTCATAAAAGATTGCAAACAAAGAGGATGGCTCTCATCCCGTTTGTGCTCTACCGTAACATCCATCCACAAAGCTCCCACCGGTTGCTCTTCAACCCTTTGCTGCAATCGCTCTAGCTGTATCATCTGCTCCTGCACGGTACCGGGTTCAAGTGTTAAAACCTCATCCTCGTTCGCCCACTCTAGGTACAACTCACGAACTTCGTTCTCTCCACCTTCGCAACCTTGGCGTATTAACGCCCATAATCCTTGCAATAGTGCACGGCTGCGCTCGGTATCTTGCAACACACTCAAACTAACCATAACTTCGTCTTTTCGTCTTGCCACTCTTACACCTCGTTCTCTGGATACAGCTGTTTCAATTCCTCTGCTGTAGCAGCAATCAGCTCTTCCAGTACCTTCAAATCAATATCGGTCAATCGGTTGACATAAATACAGCCCACTCCAGTGGTGTGTTTGCCCAAGCGCATCAAGAACTCCTGTTTGCGTTCGGCAGATAACATGGAGTAAATGCTAATTTTTGCTTTTCGAGGTGAGAATCCTGCCAACCCCATGTCCCCTTCGTGCCCCGTTGCGTATTTATAATGCACGCTGCCAAATCCTATGATGCTAGGTCCCCACATTTTCGCTTCATGACCGGTCACCCTATGGAACAACTCCACCAATTGGTAAGCCTCTTCTTTTCGGCGTGGATGATCTATGGCTTCAATAAAATCCACGACACTCTGCTCCGTCACCTTGGTTTTCGGTTCATACATTGTCTCACATCCTTCTCATTTGCTCTTTGACAAATCTTCAAGTTCTTCCAACCTCCATTAGGGTTTCTTTGCCATATATAAATCCATATGATCCTCCAACCGGATCGTGTCTCCGTGCCTGAGAATCGCGTCTTTCACTTTCTTATAAAACTCGGTTTTTACGTCTGCCGGCAAACTGCGATGATCGGAATACGTATCGAGTAGCTTCACATACTCCTCCGCCGAAAACGCACGATAAGCCAAGAAGTCTTGCACCTGCACATCCACAAATCCTGCATGCTGCAGAGCACGTAGGATTCCATCTCTGCGCTCTGTCTGCCCTGTCATGGGCGTTCCCGATTTCTTAAATATTCCCCGTTCCGTATACTCGGTATATACTGCTTGAATCTGCTCATGCAAAGCCAAATTCGCCAGATCGGGTTGTGGGCGGTTCCAGAACAATGCCACCAAACCTCCCGGCTTTAACAAATTGAATACTTTGGGATACCCAATCTCCTCGGGTATCCAGTGAAAGGCCGTCGCTGAGTAAATAAGGTCAAATGCCGTCTCCGGTCCTGTATACTGCTCAAATTCCCCACATACCACTTCAAAATTCGGGTATCCCGTATACTTTTCGCGCACAAAATCGGCCATCTCTTGACCCAACTCAATGGCAACCACCCGACTACCGGTCTCGAGAAATGGCTTCGTCGCTTGACCTGTCCCACACCCAATTTCCAAAGCCAGAGATTCTCGGTTCAGGTTTGCCCGTGATACAATGCTTTGAAACAACGCCGGACAATACCTTGGTCGATATTTTTCATAAAGTACCACATCTTCGCTAAAGGTTTTTCGTAAATCCAAGCCACTCCCCCCTTTGTTCTCTATGATACTTCGTTTGCTTTATTCATTCGCTACATTTTACTTTATTCCCTATGAAGCTCACAAAAAAACAACCTCAAATGCGTGTTGCACCTGAGGTTGTTCCTACGACATCGTTTACATCATACCCAACCAATCACCTAGAATTTTCGTGAGTTCACCCAATAAAACAGATATACGACCGGCGACCACGTTGCCAAAAGCCACGCCAAAAGTCACCATCATAATCCACCGACCTGATTTCGCAAACTGCTGCAATCCACCTTTGAGGGGGATTGTGAATAAGAAGTAACATAATACTGCCAGCAATCCAAAAACGCTGATGAATGCATTGATGGTATCGAGTGCGGTATTCCCCGGGAATTTATACATCGCTCCAATGCTTTGGTTAATGACTTGGGTGCGCAGTGAGGTATAAATCGACTGCCCTGTTCCCACACCAACCAAGAAAGCAACCGGATAACGGCTGAGCCAAGCCCATTTGGGGAAAAATCTGGCATAGAGCAAGACGCCTAAGACCAACGGAACCAACAGCAACAACTGTTGCTTTTGCACTAAAGGATTAAAACCGTAGCGATGAATATTGCCCACGGCCATCCCGATGGCATGTCCCGCTGTACTTCCGACGAACAAATGCTCTGCCGCACGAAAGATGGGGTTTTCTTTGAACAAGAAGGTCCACATGGCCAAAATGCAGATGGCCGTGGTCCACGTCCAAATGTTGGTAGATATATTCACAAAATCACCTCCTCACTTTAGGATGCTTTCGCTTCGTTGCGTTTGCTGAGAAAATGTCCGACATTACCTAAAAAGATGAAACCAATAATCAATAAGTGAGCCATGGACTGAGCGTCCATCATGGCAACCGGTCTGCCGGGTTTGCCAATAAGCAACTCATATTCGGCTGCCGATCGTAATCCGCCTAATAATCCAACCATTTGCCCGGAGTTGTAATATGGCATAGCCGAAGGTACACTTACTGTTACCACACCGGCTGCGAATTTAATACCCATGGGATCGACTACTTGTCGAATCCAAAGTGCCGGGTCTCCCGATGTAAATTGATGAACAAAAGCAAAATCTTTGACCGTTTTCTTGTCTTTCATAATCGGCAAATCTGCTACCTTGTTACCGCGAGAATCGGTAGTGATGGTTTGACTGTCCACTGCAAACAAGCGAATGGCATTCTCATCCCCGGCTAAGTACCCTAAGTTGGCAAAATCTGTTCCATATTTCATACCGCGTTCTTCCAGTTTTTTGATGATTTGATCTGCCATCATGGGACCTTCTGCGCTAAATGAAACACATACAAACTTAATTCCACGCATGGCCAAATGCTCCACAACAGCAACCGGCACGACGTGGGCATCCAATCCAGCTCCTGGTCCATAGTCAAAAGACAACAAGACTGTGTCTTTGGCTGGGTCTAGTTCTTCAATTATATTATACACGGCGCGAGTGCGATCGTTGACCAGTACGGGTAAGCCTATCGGACGAACCAATGGCACGGCACAAACAATCAGCAACAGAACATAGATAATCCGTCGATCGATTTTTTGTAAACGTTCGAAAATGTTCAAGCTTGGACACCTCCTTTTCTGCAAGATCTTTGCTTATTGTGAACCAAGATGGCCCCGTTCCAACCCTAACAAGACACGTAAGGCGGTGACAAAGCTACCCAAAGCCGCGCCAATCACAATGCCTCGTTGACCGGTCATATTGGGAACACTGAGTAGCCAGTTTTGGATGGTCGGGAATTTGTCCCAGATTTGAGCTCCGATGGGTGCTGCCCCCAACATGACCACGACAGCGGACACCAGCAAAATGGTCGCTTCCAGGTTGCGCGCACGGAATGCCCGATACGAAGACGAAGCCACGTAAAACGCCAAACAAGCCCAAATACCGGAAGATAAGGGAGATAAAATATGATTATAGATTAAAGCATAACCATCGACCGCCACTTTGTCGGTCGGATTGATTTCGATATACGATCTCCAAATGGCGTAAATCGCCATACTACCCAATAAGATGACACTGTTGATCCAACCTTCGCTTTTGCGACTAATTTTGCGTCCATGCACGCGTGTTAAGTTGACGGAAGCCAAACCTACCGCGAACGCAGAGACAATGGTCATCCAAGGACTGATATGATTCTTAAACACTCCGGGCAATGGTCCGGTCGTAATGCCGGCTAGCATGACGAGAATACCAACCACAAAGGTAATCAGCACAGGTACTTGCTTTCGCATGGTTTACACCTCCTTATTGTTTTTAAAGTATACGTTGCATCCTTAGCGAACCAATAAATCTTTCAAAGCAGTACTGCCCATAGAAGTCATAATAGTTCCAAGGATAATGACCGCGATGACCGCTATTTTAAAGTAATCTTGCGTGGCAATGCCACCTAACTTGACTTTATTTTGCGAAACATACGCACCGGCAGCGTATAATTCTTCTCCAATAATGGTGTAGTCACATGCCGCAACAAAGAACGGTAACTGAGTGGTAGAAGCAGTAATCGCCACTTGAATGGCTCCAATTTGCGAACCCGCTTCTGCTAACAGCAGAGATTCACCCATGAACAAACCAGCCATAATGTTGGCAGCCGCTTTCTCGCGATGCAGAATACCTACCACACCCGATGTATACGCGTCTTGGTTATTCGAGATGAAACGAACGGTGTTTTCTTGGTACTTGTCCGGGTGACCGGCCGTCAAAAAGCTCTGTTTTACCGATTCTTGCGCCAATGGAAAAACGTTGGGTTGACGAATGGTTACGATTAAACCGGCATCGTATTTGGCTGCTAATCCAGAGACATATTGCAGTAATTCGAGCCCTGCAAAGGTTTCAGCAGCATTGCTGGCCACAACATCCCCTAACCCCGGAGTAAAATGCACCGGTTTACCCATTTCGGTGGCACGACCTACCGCTTCTTCCACCGCGTCCATACCGGAAATACGACGCAATTTCACATGAATTTGACCGGTACGGGAACGATTCATGACAAAAACCGCTAATCCGGTCCAAATGAGGAACATCCAAAATCCAAAAATATTGCCTGGAGCGAGACCCATATTTTTCACCTCCTTCTTGGTCCAAATCTATACGAAAGAGCTTTGTTTTTACGTCAAAGCCCCAAAGTATGCATGTAATTAATTTGTAACCGTATTAATTGTTCAACGAGTATAGAAACACAACATATTGATGCATAGTGTATGTTTAAGCCACATATCGAATGTCTTTGTTATTCGTGCTGTTTTTTACAAACTCCTTCTCTGATTAAAAATAATCATTGTAAATTTTTGGCCATTTGTTTGTAACCATATAATTCCAAGAAAAACACCCTCAGATACACTCTGCACCTGAGGGTGTTACGATTCTCTATCGGCTATTTAACGAATTCCATGTTTCAACATCTCAATGAGCTCGTCAATTTGTACCATCATTTCTTCTTCGCTGCCGTTGGGCACAATCATCTGATCAATGCTGTTCAACAGTGCCGAAATCATGTGGCTGACCAAAACGGTGGAGCTGTTGGGTCGAATTTTTCCTTGTGCTTTGGCCATTTCTACCATAGCTCCAATGGCATCTTGCGACATGGGTCCAAATTCTTCGTGCACCATTCGCTTTATTTCATGATCCTCAGACATGAACCTACGCCACAAGCCCATATAACGCGGTTCTTGTTGTGCAAATCGCAATGAGAGCATGGCAATTTGCCGAAAATCTTCAAAGAAATCTTTTCCGGTCGCTCGCATTTGGCCCTGCGAAACCATGGTCAGCTTCTCGTCTGCCATGCGGGTCAGAAGTGAGAGATACAAATCCAGCTTATCGTAGAATCGGTAATAAAAGCTTCCTTTGTTCATCCCGGCCTTACGGATGATTTCATTCAAAGAAGCTTCTCCATAGGCCTGCATCGAGAATACATCCAAGGATGCATTCCACAATTCCTCTTGTAGCCAAAGCGGGTTTCTCGTCTGCTCGGCTTTCCACTTCATTTTACTCATTCGTCGTCCTTCTCCAGTAAGCGTTGCTTTTCAGCTCGTTTATCGGCTTGTTGTTTGAGCCATTTGGGCACATACCAAACCTTAAACGCCGCCAATAGCACTACGCCCGCGATAATCCAATACCAATACGTTTCCACAGTCTTCACCTCCATCCCTTCCACATTGTTTGTCGACGAAAAATCATGGCAGCTCCTACTGCCCAAGGTAAGCTAACCAAGAACGAGAGCATCAAAAACCATGTCACCGGTTCTCCGGTAAAAATACTCTGCAAGGCTTTGCTTTGCCAATACATGGGAAAGGCGTAATACAACCACTGCCAACGCTCTGCCACAAAGAAAGCCGAAATCGGCACCATGAGCATGAGTGGCATCAGTAGTTTCATCACTCCAATGGCAGCAATTTGGTTTTTAGCAAATCCTGCCAAAATAAAGATCGAGAATGCTCCTACCCCTGCGCCACACATACTTAACATCAGCAGAAGAGGTAGTTCCTTCCACAAACCCATGACTGCTGCTGCAGCAGTCACACCCAATGCACCGATCAGCAAAGCCGGCAACCATTTACTAAGCATGTAGTCCCATAAGCCAAAGGGACTTACTGTGAAGGCTCGAATCACGCCGGTTTCTCGTTCATCTACCGCCGATAATCCCAAAGTAGCTCCCCCTACGAATAACGCCAATAGAAACACACTGATACGACTGATTTGCATGGCCAATCCGCCATTTCCCGGTAAAATCTCTTCTGTAAATGCCGGTATCTCTGCCGCTAAAGCACTCGATACCAGCTGATGCATCGCCTTTACAAAACTCTCCCCCTCGTTCCCTTCCGTTAAAACCGTTGCCACTCCTTCGTATATAAGCACCCCAGCCAGAGCATCGGGTCCTTCTATGCGACGTCGCAAAGAGTTTTCGCTGGTAAACCGCTCGAGTTCGGCTACTTGTTCCAGTTTGGCAACGACTTCGGTCGGCATATCGTGCATGACCGCCAATCGGGGGCTACTACTTTGCATACTGCCAAACACCAAAAGGAACACCAAAGCCATGAGGGCAGGAGCTAAGGTCATGTACAACGATAAGCCACTGCGAGAGACTAAGACCATCTCTTTTTTGACTTGTGATACGACACCTTTCAAGCCCAAACACCACCTTTTGCAAAAAAGACTCGCCGAACCGCCAGGAGAGCCACAGGAATCGCAACCAACATCCATAGTCCGATGGTCAGCCATACCCCTTGTGGCCACCCGCTTCCAAACAGAATGTCATCATAACTCATGAGAAATGGGTATGATGGCAGCATACGCATCCACCAAGGTTGTATCGACGGATTGCTATACCCCAATGCACTCAGCATATTCACCGAAAGCAACAGTGCCGTAGAAAAGAACCAGGAGTTCATATCGCGAAAAGGGGTGGTAACCGCCAAACCGATTAAGGCAAACAACGCACTCCCCAAAGCGCTCACCAAAAGAAATGCAACCCAATTGATCCAAGGTCCCACCGTGAACAAGGCCATCAACCCGGCATATGAGCTGCCGATGAATGCAAACAGGATCATTTTTGCGATGATGTAACGCACTTCGCTCAAGGGAGAGATGCGCATGGCGCGAACTGTGCCTTCTTGTTTTTCCGACAACATGAGTGTTCCACTCAAAATAAAACCCAGCACCAAAGCTTCAAAACTAATCAGCACCGGTAACCAATGTAGGTTAAAAGGGATTGGCTCTTGCGGCTGCAGGACTTCGCTTCTTACAGGCGCTTGCTGATGTTGCAACGTCAATAATACCGAAGCAATGGTTTTTTCGGATAAACCATGATGCAAAATGGCGAGATTCCCCTCGGCATCTCCTAAAAAACCAATCGCTTGCTCCTCTGCTACGACTTTTCGTAAAGCAGCTTCGGAGTCCACTACTCGGGTCATGGTACTGTAGGAGGGTGCTTGGAAAGAAACCAGCAAGGGCGCATCCGTGCTCACGCTTTTAGGGAAAACGAATTGCACCAAGAGCACAATCAGAACGAGGGTCACCGAAACCACCCAAAACAACGCATTTTTCAATAAGCGTTTCAAGTCTTGTAGGACCAAAGCCCCTATAGCTTTCATGATTTCAGCTCCTTTCCGGTCACTCTCAGGAAGATTTCTTCTAAGGTTGCTTCCATGGAATGTACTTTCAATACATTGTTCTCCTTTAGGAACTCATGAAATGCTTGTGGCTGACGCAAGTCAAAAAAAGAATCTTCTTCTCTGCCATCCTTTAATACAGTAACCCTCACTTGACTGGTGCCATAGGTCCGTTTGAGAGCATTGGGGGTATCCATCGCTTGAATTTTCCCGTCCGACAAGAACGCAACGGTATCACACAAACTATCGGCCAACTCCATATTATGGGTCGTTAGAAAAATCGTTGCACCTCGTTTGGCTTGCTCACGAATCAACTCTCTGACTAAAACCGATGTCGCCGGGTCGAGCCCACTAGTCGGTTCATCTAAGAACAAGTAATCTCCTTGGTTGATCAATGCCCTGGCTAAGGTCAAGCGCTGTTTCATGCCCTTTGAATACTCGGAAGCTTTCTTATGCACCGAGTCACGTAAGCCCACTCGGTCGAGTAGCTTCATGGGATCTAGCGTTGGCACCGAGAATTGTGCCGCAAAATACGCCAGATTTTCATATCCGGTGAGGGCGGTATACACATTGGGCTGCTCAAACGAGACGCCTACACGGTTAAAAAAAGCGGTCTTCACATGGCGAACCGATAACTCATCGTAAAAGACCTCCCCTTTTTGCAAAGGGAGTAGCCCGGTCATAATATTTTGCACTGTGGATTTCCCAGCCCCACTTGGACCTAAGAAGCCAAAAATCTTGCCACTTTCAGCAACAAAAGAAATATCAGCCACGGCATAATGCCCTTTACCTTCGTAATCATGGTACACGTGTTGAACTCGAATCATCGTATAAACCTCCTATTTGACCGACTGGTTTAATTTCATTCTACACCAATTTGACCACTCGGTCAAGAGGGGGATAGCGCTTTTTAGTAAAAAAATCCGCCACACCCTAAGGTGTAGCGGAAGTTTCCTTATTCGGTTTTTGCCGGTTCCAAAATAGCACGATTTCTGCCGGATTGCTTGGCTTGATACAATAAACGATCGGCATCTTCGATGGCTTTGGTCACGTTACTGTCGGTGTCGTGGATAAAACTAATGCCAAAGCTACAAGTCACCCTTAGGTTCTGTCCATTGCAATGAAAAATATGAGCTTCCATGCTCTGCCGCAAGCGTTCGACCATACTCCACACTTGTTCTTGTTCAATATGATTCAGCACCATCATAAACTCTTCTCCGCCATAACGTGCCACCCAATGCATGGGCTCAGAAACACTTTGATGCATGAGATTCGCCAGTTCTTTCAACACACAATCTCCCACCAAATGCCCATAGGTGTCATTGATTTTCTTAAAATAATCAATGTCTGCCATGACAATGGCAATGGGGTAATCGTGTGATTTGGCATAATAAATATCAGCCGGTAGCCGCTCTGCAATAAATCGTCGATTATACAACCCGGTCAACTCGTCGGTAACCAATTTGACGTTGATGACACGAATGTATTCCTCTATACTCATGGCTCCTTGGTCTTGCACCAGCAACACTTGATCTTCTGTAATGTCTTTCAACATTTCAACAATATACGTCTCACCCTCCATAAAAAAGGGCACTGTCTGTACAAAATAAGTACGACCATCGCTGATTTCAATTTTGGAAAACGATTTTCTTTCCTGAACTGCTCGCATGGATATACAGTTTTCACAAGGCACACTCCGCCCCCAAAAAGAATAGCAGGTTTCTTTTGTTACATCGTCCCTGCTTTCCAGTAGATGGCAGGCTTCTTTCTTCTCGGGTTCAACCAATCGTATATAGGTATACAAATTCTCAAAAACCGAGAGCCGTTCTTCAATTTCTCGTAGAATTTTTTCCACCGCAATGACTTCCATTCTATTGTAATAAGCCCACTATAAGCTTTCCTATGTATTCTTCTCCCCTGTATGAAAACCCTTTCCCACTGATTAATGTGGCAACTCGGTAATTTGAGGTGCTAGCAGAAAAAGTAACATACTCAAAAAGTTAAACGCCAAATAACTGATCATCCAACCATTGGTCAGAACTTCCCACCATTGCCCCGGTTGTGGCCTATACTCCAACCACCAGGACTTCCAGTCCTGCTGTTGCTTCCGCCATTTCCATATGAAGTACAGGATCCCCAGTACACCCAATCCCACAAAAACCCAGTTCAGGATTTGACTCATCCACAAGGTATACTCACTGTTCATCTGCTGAATTCCATGGTCGTGCTGGTGCAATGAGCTTTGCAGGAAGACAAAAAAATTGTTCAAAGCATGCAGCAGAATCGACCAACGCAACCCGTATTGCATAGCAATCGCACCCAATAAAACGCCCATAAAAAAAGTATGGATGGATTGGGTCAAGATGGCGTGTTGTGAAGCAAAAAGAAGTGCAGGGAGAAAGATCGCCATTCCTTTTCCATGTGGCAACAAGCGCTGTAGAAGAAGCCCTCGGTATAAAATTTCTTCTCCCAATGGGGCAACCAGCACAGTTAGAAAAAACATGCTCCACCCTGAACCCAAGAATTCGGAATAGGCTTCCAAATTTTGTTCTAACCCCAAGGGTTGTAAAAACTGCTGAATGATCCCAAACAACTGCAGTGTCATCAAACGAAACCCAAAGATCAACAACAGAATTTCGGCAAATCGTTTCCCCGTTGGGGTACATTCTTCTTTCCAAACCGGTAATTTTTCGCGAAAAGCCACAAAGAGCACAAAAGCCAGCACCGCCCAATTCGCGCTTTGCGCATTTTTGCGAAACAGCAATGCTACAATGGTAATGAATGCCATCTGCTTCCAAAGTAACTTCCCTGCAGACGTAAGTGCTTGTTTCAAATAATTCCCTCTCTTCTCTCATTTTTATCTATCTATCGTTATTCCAAGGGAGAAATCAGAAATGGTATCATGACCACTACGTTGAATAAAACATACGTCCACATCCAATGTTCTTTGAAGAAATGCCATAGTTTCTCTTTTGTTTGCTCTTGTCCCAGCAGAAAATTTCTCCACCAGGGTTTAACTTCACGCCGCTGCTTTAACAGCAACAGCATCGAAAGGCCACCCAACGCAGTAAGGATATTTTCGATGTTAGTTAAGTAGGATGCGGGTAAGCCATTGTAATGCAACAGAAGAATGCTCGACATCGTCAAATTGTTCAAGATGTGGATGACGATTGCCCAGCGTAATCCGTACCGATAAGTCACCGCACACAAAAACAGACCCACAAAGAATGCATAGAAAACCTGAATGAGCACGCCATGCTGTATG
The DNA here is from genome assembly GCA_937897315.1 of uncultured Bacillota bacterium. Lineage (GTDB taxonomy): Bacteria > Bacillota > JAAYKD01 > JAAYKD01 > JAAYKD01 > CALCNS01. The sequence continues at coordinate 2,926 of CALCNS010000226.1, read as the reverse complement.
GCAAAGAGAAACGAAGAAGCAATCGCAGCAAAAAGGATGCCATGAGGCAGCAATCGTTTTAATAAAATGCCACGAAAGAAAACCTCTTCGGCAATGGGGGCCAATAAAGAGGTACGAAAAAGCAGTGACCAACCACTGCCCAAAAACTCTATGTAATGTGAGGTCTCTTGTCGATACCCTAGAAGACCTAAAACACCATCGGTAAGATAACCAGCCACTCCGGTGAGGAAAAACCCGCTCAAAATGACCATGGCAAAGCCCAGCCATGCTTGACGAGAAGGGTTGCGTTTTGACTCCAAGACCGGAGTCCTCTCATACAATGCCAAGATGAGAACAAAGAGATGGGATGCATACGAACTTCCGTTCTCAATACGCGATAACATCAAGCCACCCAATGTTATGAAGAGTAACTTCCCCCAAAGAAGCTTTCCTGCCGAGACTGCTGTTTGTCTCATCATCCTCCTCCTAACCATTCTTTACTGTGCAAAACACATCTTCTCTCTAAAACTATCAAACATCACAGCATATGTCAATAGAAAATTAGAATAAAATACAAATAAATCGTGCCGGTTCCCTTTTCACAGGAACCGGCACGATAACTATTTGGGATGAATGTTCATTATGGAATAGGCACATACGTTTCAACACGGTAATCTTTCGGGATATAAGTATAACCTACTCTACCCCCGGCATAGGCCAATTTTCCGAAGAATCCCAAATAGAAATTGGGTAAATGCAGCAACATATCCGTATAACTAGCATTCTGACCAATCATAAATCCTAAAACAGCGGTTTGTTTGACATAATTAATGTAGGTTCCCAGTGAAGCGATACTGCTAAGTTTCGATACCGCGGTTGTGACCAAGCTACTGAGTACACTAATACCGATCACCATGTGATAGGTTCTGTTATTGTAAACAGCGGACATTGAGTCACTAAAGCTATAGCCGCTTCCGGCAAGAATTTTGACGGCATCGAACCACTCGTTTCCTAACCCCAGCACACTCATAATCACATCACCGGTACTCAAGCCCACTTTATGTGCTGCCATCATCTCGGCTGCATCCGAAACCGAGAGTCCTGCCAAGCGCAACGTGGCTAGGGCAATTTCCGTGTAGGGCATGTCCACCTTGGCGAGTTCTAAGTAAATTCGGGTAATATTTTGCATGGCAGTCAGCACTTCCCAGTGGCTGAAATATTGGCTGCTCCACCCACTTTGTGCACTGGGACCATACTTGACCAAACTTGCCGCTAAATCCTCCAAGGTAATGGGGTCCTCATAAGGAAGTCCTTTTACTTTACGATCATACGCAACCGCTAAACTGTTGTAGAACGCTATCTCGGTAGCTTGCACGGCGTTCAGTCGTAACGATTGATCTCTTGCCGTATTGGCTCGTCCAATGCTATCATCCACCAAACTGACCACAATATCGACTGCGGCTCCTCCTCCTTGCCATAATGTAGCGTAGGTCGCTTCTTCCACGGAAAATCCACCACTGATGAGATCCGCAAGTACCCTTCCTGCGGACTTATGATAGCCCAGTAAGCCTGCTGCAATATCGAGTGCAGAATAATAATCCTTTAGATACATGACAACAAACTTGGAGGACGAATTGTTATCATAATAAGATGTCGGGAAACTCGCTGGAGCAAAACGATATACCATATGCTGCAAAAAATCTTTCCACTGGTATCCTGATTGCAGAGCCCAATACACGGCATCTTGAATATTGTAGCCCATTTTTTCTAAAATCTCAATCGCTGTATGCACTTCCAAGTTCAATCCATTGTTATTCGTTCCCAAGTAAGCAGCCAACCTGTTATCGCGTTTACCCACGTTCGCATGCGAGCGCAGCCATCCGGCTATGGAATCGGTGCCTGTTTGTGGTATCTGCAGACCAATCGCTAAGAAGGCTTTTACGATTTCGTAATTGGTAGTCTGCGGGAACAATGATACTAAGTAATTCGCAAAGGTCGTACTATAGAATCGACTCGTTAAATCTCCGGTGACTTGTTTCAACTTTTGGGCGAGTTCGAGTGCGCTTTGCAGGTTGTATGCCTCTTTCAACGTCACGAGCATGTCATCTCGCGCCACCCAGTATAAACCGACTGCTGCTTCTTCCTCGCTGAAACCCGCAATGCGTAAGTAACGGAAGATGGCTACCCGATCGTTGATCCCTGAAGACCGTTCCAATTCTCTAAAGCAATACTCCGCATTTCCCCACTTTTTCGTTCGCCACAAGCGTATCATCGCGACCACAAAATCACCGCCATAAACCAGCTGAACTGCCTGTGACACCTCTTCGTAGGAGAACAGAGACACCGCCATGGTACTGTCATGAGCTTCTTTCTGAGAAAGTGCATATAAATCTTTCAGAGTTCGGATGATCTCTGTTAGCGAAATCCCCGCGGCGTACAAGGTTGTAATCACCTTTGTTACGGGTTGCAACGTACCTTTTTGTGTCAGTGTTTCGATTTGTACGCTCAATCCTTGCTTAAATACCTTCTCATCCAACTCATTCATGAGCGTTATTACTTCCGGACTTAGAAAACCGGAGAAGTATACTTGCAGGAAACTCTGGACAATGGCTTCTTTATTGTAATCACTTTTGTAGAGGACTTCTGCGATTTCAATCTGATTGGTCAGTTTGAAGTTGTCGATGAGTTCTTTGGTACTCTCGGTTGCGTCAATGCCCCGTTTGTGTTGATATCTGATGTAACTGCTAACGTCCATATCGTAGGCCTTGACGACAACCGGGTAATACTCTACTTCTTTGCCTGCTCCAAAGGTGCTAAAGAAGACGGTCAACGCCTCTGCAATGGTTATTTGGTACTCGTTTTGGAAGATTTCCGCGATTTCACTCATAGAATACTGTGCAGAATGCCTGAGGAAACCGGCAGCGTGTTCTGGGCCTTCCGCAAGTTG
>CALCNS010000225.1 GCA_937897315.1 uncultured Bacillota bacterium | reverse complement strand
TATGAGCCTGTATTCGCAGTTTCAGGCGGAGGTGAGGACTGATGGCAAACGAAAGAAGCGCCGTTATAAAAATCGGTGCAACGGAGTATGAAATGCTCCTCACCACCAAGGCCACCAAAGAGATCGCCAAGAGGTACGGCGGTCTTTCCTATTTGGGCGAAAAGCTGATGAAGTCCGAAAACTTCGAAATGGCTCTTGATGAAATTGTCGTGCGCCCAGATAGGGCAGAGTCGAAAGTAGCGTAAGGCGCTACACCGTAAGATAATGCGGTAATCAACCCGCCTAACCGAAAGGCGAAAGCTGATACGGGAACAGAGCACGGCGGGAAAGCGGTAAGTTGCCTAAGACAATATGGCACGACTGAACCGCAATGATAAGTGGATACGAGGATAAAGCTATATTTGCTGAATGTGAGTTTCGAGTTTTCTTTTCGTCAGAACAGGGGAAATTGTCTGAAACCTCTGACACGGGTAACAACATGGACAGACGACACATGTTGGATTATCACTTAAACCCGTGAAACGAGCCGGAGAACCGGTGTTAAAGAAACAAAAGCATATCCGACAATCCATAAGCCTAGCGACTTTGCTAACTGGGGATTGCCTAAACGGAAATGCCAAACGGCTATGGTCTTTGGACCTGAATATTCCGCAAGGCAACGGAGCTTCCATAGTAGTCCGAAATGGGTAACGCCCATTACATGGCGAAGGGAAGCAGTCATTGTGTACCAAAATCAAAAATTGATTAGGGAGGAAAACCTCATATGCAACCAACGATAGAGATTTTGGAGAGAATTAGGAAAAACTCACAAAATAACAGGAATGAAGTATTTACCCGATTATATCGGTACATGCTCCGACCCGACCTATACTTTATTGCTTACAATAATCTTTATGCCAACAGCGGTGCATCTACTAAAGGTGCTAATGATGATACGGCAGATGGATTTAGCGAAGAAAAAGTAGGTAGAATCATTGAAATGTTAGCGAATGAAAGCTATTCACCAACTCCGGTAAGGAGGACGTATATTAAGAAAGCAAATGGAAAAATGCGTCCATTGGGGATTCCGACGTTCACGGATAAACTTGTCCAAGAAGTCTTACGCATGATAATGGAAGCTGTCTATGAACCGGTTTTCTTAGACTGTTCTCATGGATTCCGACCGAATAGAAGCTGTCACACGGCTTTGGGTGGAATGAAAAGAGGGTTTAATGGAATCAGATGGTTTGTGGAGGGTGATATAAAGGGGTGTTTTGATAACATCAACCATAATGCGTTAACTGGATTTATCCGTAACAAAATTGCAGATGCACGTCTAATTAAGTTGATTTACAAATTTCTGAAAGCTGGTTATTTGGAAGATTGGAAATACCACAACACTTATAGTGGAACACCGCAAGGTGGCATAATCTCTCCATTACTTGCCAATATCTATCTCCATGAATTAGATGAATTTGTAGAAAAGCTTAAAGAAGAACTTGAGCAACCTCGGAAAACCCATACCACTTATGAGTATGGAGTGCAGTGGCGCAAAGTCCAAAAATTGCGTAAAAAGCTGAAAACCGCTGAAGGATATGAGAAAACCTTACTTCTTAAAGAACTAAAAGCAGAAAGGAAGGAATTACTCAAAATTCCCTATAAATCACAAACTGATAAAACGCTGAAATATGTGAGATATGCGGATGATTTCTTAATTGGAATAAATGGAAACAAAGAGGATTGTATCACAATAAAAGAGAAACTCACTAATTTTGTTGCCAATACTCTAAAAATGGAATTATCCGATGAAAAAACTCTCATTACCCACAG
>CALCNS010000224.1 GCA_937897315.1 uncultured Bacillota bacterium | reverse complement strand
GCGCAAGGCAATGTCGAGGAATACGAAATGTTCCGAACCTTTAACATGGGTATCGGCTTCATGCTCTTTGTTCAACCAGAGGTCGCACCACTCATCATGGAAGAACTGAAGAGTCAAGGGGAAACGGTTTATCATGTGGGGCATGTTGAAAGGGGTAACCGTAAGGTTCGCTTCTCGGAGGCGGATCCGGCATGAAACACTTGCGAATCGCCGCCTTCGCATCCGGATCAGGGAGTAACTTACAAAGCATACTTGATGCGATTGAATCAAAGGAATTGGATGCTGAAATTACCGTTGTGATTGCCAGTCGCCCCAATATTCCTGTCTTAGAACGTGCAAAGAAATACGGTATCCCCTCGGTGGTCATCCCGCGAAAGCAGTTTGCAGAAAACATTGATGCTTTTAGTTCTGCCATTGAAAAAGTTTTAATCCCTTATGACATCGATGTCATTGTCCTGTGTGGGTTTCTATCTTTTCTAAGTGCATCTTTTTGCCGCAATTATCGGAACAGGATTTTGAATATCCACCCCTCTTTACTCCCGGCTTTCGGCGGACAAGGTGCTTATGGAACGAAGGTGCATCGTATGGCCTTGGCTCATGGTGTGAAGATCAGTGGCTGTACTGTGATGTTTGTAGATGAAGGTAAGGATACCGGACCCATCATTATCCAAAAAGCAGTTCCTGTCTTGGAGGATGATACGGAAGATACTTTGGCTGAGCGGGTAATGAGTGCAGAAAAAGTCGCTTACCCAGAAGCATTGCGCTTGTTTGGGGAAAACCGGCTACAAGTCCTAGGAGATAGGGTTCGTATACTCAGAAAGGATTGATCAACTTGAAGATAAAAAGGGCATTATTGAGCGTTTCCGATAAACGAGGATTGGTCGATTTAGCAAAAATTTTGCACGCCAAAGGAGTAGAAATCATCTCAACAGGGGGAACGGCGAAGGTGCTACTATCTGCCGGCATTCCGGTTCGAGCCATAGATGATTTAACCGGTTTCCCGGAAATGATGGACGGCAGGGTAAAAACATTGCACCCCAAAGTTCATGGAGGTTTGTTAAATCGTAGAGACCACCCTGAGGACCGTGAAGCGATGGCAAAGCATGGAATTGTTGACATTGACTTGGTTGTGGTCAATCTGTATCCCTTTATACAGACCGTTTTGAAGCCACATGTCACATGGGCCGAGGCGATTGAGAACATCGATATTGGCGGTCCTTCCATGGTGCGCAGTGCAGCGAAGAACCACGCTTTTGTGACGGTGGTTGTAGACCCCAACGATTACACTGTTCTCATTGACGCCATCGAAAAAGAAGGCCAGCCCAGCGAGATGCAAAGAAAGAAATGGGCTCTAAAAGCATATCGACACACTGCTGCTTATGATAGTGCCATATCCGAATGGATGGGTGAACAGCTGCAAGAGAATGTTCTCTCCTTCCCCAAAGAAATTTCCTTTTCCGCCACGATGCAACAATCGTTACGTTACGGTGAAAACCCTCATCAAAAAGCTGCGGTCTATCGCCAACCCCTTTATCAGGGCATTAGTTTATTGCATGCCGAACAATTGCAGGGTAAAGAATTATCGTTTAACAATTTAAACGACGGAAACGCCGCTCTGGAAATGATTCTGGATTTCCGTAAGGGTCCGGCTGCGGTTGCTGTGAAACACACCAATCCATGCGGTGCTGCTTATGGATCTACCTTAGCAGAAGC
>CALCNS010000223.1 GCA_937897315.1 uncultured Bacillota bacterium | reverse complement strand
GAGAAGATGGGGGCTGTTGCAGCTTGATTCACGGCAACGATGCACTCGCTTCTGTCCATGCCTGCCAAATGTTGTATCGCCCCAGACACTCCGAAGCTGATCAGCACTCTCGGTGCTACGGTAGAACCTGTCTGCCCTACTTGGTAACGGTAATCGGCCCAACCGGCATCGACCAAAGGACGCGATACCCCCCAATCGGCACCTAACGCTTCGGCCAACTCCTGCAGCAGCTTTAGGTTCTTTTGACTGCCAATTCCCCGACCTGCCACCAGCAACACCTCTGCATCGGCCAAGGTTCTACCCGCAACGGCATGCTGCCTAGATAACAACTGCACTTGGTCAAACACTCCCAGCGGAGGATTACATACCACCACTTCTCCCACCCGATTGCTCACCAGCTCAGGCAATGGGAAGATCCCAGGTCGCACCGTCGCCATTTGCGGTCGATGATTGGGACAAATAATCGTCGCCATGAGGTTTCCGCCAAAAGCCGGTCTCGTCTGCAACAACAACTTTGTCTCCGGGTCCACCTGCAGCACCGTACAGTCTGCTGTCAACCCCGTGCGCACCCTGGCTGCTACACGGGGAGCCAGTGCTCTCCCCCAATCGGTCGCCCCCACCAGAACCATTTCCGGTTGATGCTGAGCAATCATGCTCGATATCCAATCACAATACGGCGTTTCCAAACCCTGTAAAAAAGATGGGCTCTGGCAACGGAATACTTTCGGCGCTCCCGCATGTATGAGCAACTCGCTCTGCCCCTGCAAGTCTTGCGCTCCAGCCAGCAGCACCGCCAGCTCTCCACGGCAATCCTCCGCCAATTGGCACGCTTGTCCAATTAGTTCCAAGGTGACCGGGTGCACCGAACCGCTGGGTAGCAACTGCGCCACTACCCAAATCCCATGTGCCTGCACCTTTTCATGCAGCACTTCTTCTTTCTCTATGCAAATCGCCCCCACCGGGCAAGTCTGCACACATATGCTACACAGGATGCAGCCCTCTTTCTCCACGGCGACACCCTGTTCCATCTCCAACGCTTCTTGCGGGCAAGCGCTCACGCACAACCCACAGCCAATACATAGGGAGGTGTCTATCTTTAGACCCGGCATTCTACTCCTCCCCCTTCAACAAACCATGCAAGCGTGAGGCCAACTCGGCCGCTCCGCCCTGCCACATCTGGCAGGCCTGCTCTCGTTCCGGCACCTGTGTTCTCACCACTTGTGTAGGCGAACCGGTCAGTCCACAACGAGACAAATCGGCTCCCACCTCTTGCGCAGACCACACCTGCAAAGGAGCCGTTTCCGCCCACAATACCCCCTCGATATGCGGCAGGCGGGGCTGATTGATGTCCTTATGTACAGTCAATAAAACCGGATACGTTGCCGCCACCTCTTGTCGCTCCCCATCTGCCGTCCTAACGCAAACCAGCCGGTCTGTTTCTGCTTCCAGCAGCTCTGCCACATCGGTAATGGGTACCACACCCAAATGCTCGGCCAGCTCCGGCCCAATTTGCGCGGTATCGCCATCGATCGCCATGCGTCCGCACAAAATCACATCGAAGCGACTGCAGCGTTCTTCCACCTTACGAATCCCCAAATGCAAAGCATACGAGGTCGCCAAAGTATCGGCTCCGGCAAAAGCTCGATCGCTGAGTAGCACCGCTTCATCTGCCCCACAGCTTAGCGCTTCTTTTAAAATTCGGGAAGCCGCAGGAATCCCCATGCTAAAGACAACAATTCGACCGCCCAGTCTATCTTTCATTTGCAGAGCCAATTCTACCGCAAATCGGTCATACGGGTTCATGACAGCCTGCTTACCATCACGAATCATGGTCTTGGTCACCGGATCCATACGCACTTCGTTGGAAGAGGGCACTTGTTTCACGCACACAGCGATATTCATACTGTCTCTCCCCCTTCCGCTTGGAACAAATTTCCCCGACCCAGCAAATTCAAGGGGTCAAACGTCCGCTTAAGCGCCCGCATCTCCGCTATATGCTGCTCTCCGTACATGGCAAGCAACATGGCCACTTTGGTTTTGCCAATGCCATGCTCTGCCGCCACCGCACCACCCATGTCCACCACAGCTTTGGCCCAACGCAAATATAACGCTTTCCCTCGTGCAACCTCGTCTGCATCACGAGGTAATAAATTCACATGAATGTGATTGTTGCCAATATGCCCCCATGAAGCCGACTGTAAGCCTTCTTCGGCCAAACCGCGGCGGTATAGCCCCACCACTTCTTTAAGGCAGGCATCGGGCACCGACATATCGGTTCCCAACTTTGTAATCACCGGGCAAACTTGCTTACGGCGGTCGATGAGCAAATTCGTACTTTCCGGCACAGCATGACGGAAAAACTGCAACAACCCAAGGTCGTTCTCGTTGCGAGCCACCCACGTTTGTCGCGGATCTCCCCCCACTTGTTGCACCAACTCGCCCAAAACCCGTAAAGACTCCAGCATCTGATCTTCGCTTGCTCCATGCAACTCGGCATATACACAATACCCATAGTCCTTGGGCACCGCCGGCAACCGTGAAAACGCCCCTCCCTGCCTGCGCTGCTCACGCAACAACTGCAAGGCATCGCCATCGAACGATTCCAGCGCCACCAACCCTGCCACTTTTCCTCGCACGGCAATGACAAACTCCACAGCCACACTTTCACTGGGGAAAAAGCAGCTCACACCCCAAATAAAGGCCGGATGCGCCATAAGCACACAATCGATTTCGGTCATGACCCCTAAAGTACCGTCGGAGCCCACCAACAAATCGACTGCATCCATGTTATCTTGCACGAAATACCCGGCCGCATTTTTGGTATTGGGCATGGTATAGGAGGGCAGCGTTACTGTTAACTCCCCTTGTGGCAAACAAGATAGCCTAAGTTCGCGGCCATTCGCCACGTACTGCCCTCGTTGCACATCTACCATTTGTCCCGTGCTTAACACCATGCGCACCCGACTCACATGGGCACGCATGGAACCATAGGCAAAGGTTCTGGCACCGGAAGCATTACAGGCCGCCATACCACCAATTGTCGCAGAGGCCTCGGTGGGGTCCGGTGCAAAAAACTGCCGCTCGGCCTTACGAAACTGCTCGAACGCCAACAGAGACTCCTTACTCCAACCGGAGACATCGAAACTCTTTTTCTCAATCGCCTTTTTAAACTCCGATAAGATTACTCCGGGTTGGCAGGTTAACACAAACCGCCCCCTACTGTCCACCCGGCATCCTAAAACCCGATTCATTTTGGCACAATTCAGTACATGCCCCCCATAGGGCACCGCCGCCGCCGCCAAACCGGTGCGAGCGCCTTGCACCGTGATAGGCCAGCCATGTGCTCGACACTCGGCTACCACCGACAACACCTCTTGCTCGTTCGTCGGGAAAGAGACGCTGTCGGCAAACCCTGTATTTCGAGACTCATCGCGTAAGACCTCGGCAAGACGCTCGTCCATGTGTTGTATCTCCAATGACAAAAGATAACCTCCCTAGCCTTTGCGCTTCTTAATATACGCGTTGACCATCAATGTATGTGGCTAGCACTTTCAATTGGCGAATTTCCTCCTCGGGAATCGTCAAAATATCGTCGCTGAGCACAGCGAAGTCGGACTTCTTTCCGGCCTCCAAACTGCCTACTTTGTCTTCCAACCCACAATAATATGCGCCGTTTTTGATGAAAATCTCTAACATCTCCATGACCGAAATGCATTCTTCACTGCCTAATTGCACCCCACGGGAGGTTCGACGAGTGACGGCCGAAGCCATGCCTAAAAACGGATTGTAATGTGCTGACGTCATATCGGAATTGGCAAACACTCGAATTCCACGGTCCAAATAGGTACGCAACGGTTTAAAGCGGTTGACGCGTTCTACCTCTAAGTTGTCAAAGTAAATATCGCCTTCCACCCAAATGAAGCCCGGTTGCACGGAAACCCCAATGTCCCATTTCTTCATGAGTTGCAGAGCTTCTTCGGTAGGCAAGTAGCCGTGAATAATGTGGTGTTTGCGAGCTTGTGGTGTCTTGTCTTCCGATAACACCTTGTCGAACGTGCGACAAGCTATGTCTTGTGCCAAATCCCCACAACAATGAATGCCAATGGACCATCCGGCTCCATGACCTATGCGGAAATATTCTTCCAAGCGGTTGATGTCCAAACGCAGAGGAATCTTGGTTTCGCTGCCGTCAATCCAAGGTTCGTTCATCATCGCCGTCTTTGAACCCACGCCACCGTCGATGGCCATTTTTAAGGCGGCAAAGCGTAACTTCTCATCACCAAAGCCCTCGAACACACCCAAGTTGGGTACCAAACTCTCTAAATCTTTCCCTTGAGTGGCATATAACCCATACCAAGCGGGCATCATAGCAATGCGTTGCTTCACCTGACCGGCATTGCGCATTTTTTGGTAGGCTTTCATTTCTTCGGGACCCACACCCGGATCTAAAATGGTGGTGATGCCGTACTTCAAATACTCTTCCGTGGCACGTCCTATGGCCGCCATGAGTTCGGCCTGTTTATCTACTTTTCCCACATTGCGCGGAACCACGGCACGCACCAAGCGTTGGGCATTGTTAATCAAATATCCATTGGGCTCTCCGTCTTCGCGCAAGCAAATGGTACCGGTCTCAGGTTGGGCACAGCCTTTTGTAATACCGGCCGCTTCCAAGGCCAAGCTGTTGGCTACCGCTCCGGCAAACAAGCGGCTCAAATAAACCGGATGCTTGGGGGCAGCCTGGTCCAACTCCCAGCGTGTCGGAGGACGATACTCTTTAAACTGCGATTCAATCCAACCGGCACCCTCAATCCATGTTCCCTCCGGTAAGGTTTTGGCCTTTTCCGATATCAACTGCAAGACATCGTCAATACAAGTGCAATCGAATAACAAAACACCCGCCATGGTAATACCGGCTTCGATAATATGATTATGCGAATCGACGATGCCCGGAATGATGGTTTTTCCTTGCATATCGATTTTTTCGGCATATTCTCCGGCATAGCGCAGTACCTCTTCGTTGCTCCCTACCTTGAGTATGCGATCTTCATGAATGACCATCGCTTCGGCCACTTGGCGTTGGTCATCGAGAGTAATCATCTTGGCATTGTAGAAAATTTTCACAGCATCTTTCCTCCTTAGGTTGTTATTAGCAAATCGGGGTCGCATTGCACATCGAGACTGCGTCCCAATAAGTCTTCTAATTTTTCTTGCACCCGTTGGCAATGTTTGCGAACGTTCGGTGTGAGACGGTCGCCCAAATACTCGGCGAATTGTAAGTAGAGAATTAAACCGGTCTCCACCCGTTGCAACAGCGGAAATCCTTCGTCTACTCCAAAAGCCAAACCCATCATTTCCACCAACTCGGCTCCGACCGGCTCGCTTTCGTAGGCATAGACCAATTCGTTAAAAAACTCATTCTCACTTTGCAACAAAACCCCTTTGGCAATCAGCATGAGCCGCACTAAGCCATAGGTGAGACCATATAACCCCAAAAGCATATGCCCTTCTTGCTTATGCCGTAATCCCGACATGGCTTTGTAACACTCCTCCTGCCAGCCCAACATCTCTCGGTTGAGTAAGGCGTTGGCTTTGCTCACCATGGAATCATCCCAAACAAAATGCTCCGCTTCAAGTTGAATGTTACGCAAAAGGTCAAGAGGATCATGCAAAATGAGCATTTGCTGTAAGCCAATCACATCGTATATCGCTCGGGCAGGGTCGGTTAAGCTTTTCCGCATTTGTGCTTCATTGCGATACTGAAGGACTCTGTACACACCACAGTACAAATCAATCTCCGGTTCTTCCGGTGAGATGCAATGTGGTGCCATGAGCAAGATGACATCGAGGTCGCTGTATGCTGTGGCATCTCCTCTTGCATAACTCCCGGCCACGGCAATACCTAAGACATCGTCTCGAATCAACTGGGGTGTCATGGCCAACAACTGCTCTCGATTTAACATGATTTCACCCGCCTTTCGTATACCTGTGTGAAGAAATTCTCTGCTTTCAAAGCGAAGTCCTGCAATGTTTTTGGCAAAAAAACACCACCCCCGAGTCCTTTTGACCGAGGATGGTGTGACTACTCTACAGCATTTTCCCTGCCAGATTAAAGAAACTTTGCCCCCTCACCCCTTCGAGTTCGGTTTTCAACAAAGCAATGTCCGGAGGAGCTAACGGCTTTAAGGTGCAGATCTCAATGTTCTCCACTTCAAAGCGGAAGCTTTCGAAATTGCCCGGTGGTATGAGCACCTGTGCCCCTAAGGAAAGCGCATATCGCATAGCGGCCTGACCCAATTCAACCTGATTTTCATCGATGGGTTTGCACCACGACTTTGGATATTTCGAGGTTTCACGTTCCTGTTTATTATGCCAAGCCCGATGTACTAAGGACTTAATCCCCAAAACACCCATGTTTCGCTCTTTGGCTTTTAACCCCACGCGCTCGCCAATGTTCTCGGTCAAGTGCAAGTGCCAGTTCAGTGGGAACATGACCGAGTCGAAGGGAAAGGCTTCGAGTAATGCCAAAGCTACCTCTTCACAGTGCGAAGAGAAGCCGATTTTGCGTACCTTCCCCTGCTCTTGCATGCGCAGGACGTATTCTAGCACACCTCCGGGGGCTAAAGCGATTTCCATATCTTCCATGGTCGATAACGAATGCAGCTGATACACATCGAAGTAATCGGTATGCAAATGGCGTAAGGATTGCTCAAACTCCTCTTGGGCTTCCACTGCTTTGCGTTTGGTTGTCTTACAAGCCAAGTAGACCTTATCTCGATAAGGTCGCAAGGAGTTGCCCATTTTGAGCTCGGCATCGCCATAACTGGGAGCAACATCAAAGTAATTAATGCCCTTCTCTATGGACCAGGCTACGTATTGATCGGAATCGGTTTGTGTCTCTGCAGAAGAGACAATACCACCATACACCACCGCACTGACTTCGAATCCGGTATTTCCTAGTACACGATATATCATAATTTTCTCACCTCTACGGTATAAGGACGGAAGGCATCTCTCACATAAGTCGTGGTTACAAAGGCCTTACCGTT
>CALCNS010000222.1 GCA_937897315.1 uncultured Bacillota bacterium | reverse complement strand
TGGATCCGGGATTTATGCCAATATAGCAGCCATTACTTGTGCCAATCGTCTCATTGAACTAGCCAAAACAGAGATGTCTTTTCGAACAGCATGCCAAATGGTTGCAGCCTCTATGCATGTTGCGCGAAAGAAAGTGGCTCCTTTTTCTGCTTTTTCTGCCGTCCAACTCATGAACGACGGCAAATTTTCACTATTTTCTTACGAATCACCCTCTGCTATAATGGAGAGAGAAGGTATTTGCCAAGTACTGCAACCAGAGTTTTTTTCGGCTGGGTTGGAAGTATTAGGGGAATATTATGGACGTTTGCAGGAGGGTGATCGGCTAATGCTCCTGAGTGATGGGGCTAGCCAAGCGGGAATGGGGAAACGATATGTTATGGGCATCGGGAGTGAGGGATTAGCTGCTTTGTGGCAGCACATGGCCGAGAGCAGACCATCAGAAGAAGAACTCCTACTCGCCTTAGCAACAAAAACAAAGGAATTAACCGATGGAATCGTACTCGACGATACCACTTTTCTACTAGTAAAGAACCGCCAGGGGAAACTGTTGAATATATTGACAGGCCCTCCTGAAATGAGGAGTCAGGATCGAAGCTTCGTCGCGACCTTTATGAATAAGGAAGGGAAGAAGATGATTTGTGGGTCCACAACAGCCGATATTGTTGCCCGGGAGTTAAATCAAAAAGTAGAGTTAATCGATGGTTCCATGGGTTTTGCTTCACCGCCGGAGTATCGGATGTCCGGAATTGACATGGTCAGCGAAGGGGCTTTGCTGCTTAATCAAGCAGTCAATCTCCTGGACGAACCTCAAGAACAGTGGGGCGATCAGACATCGGTGGAACGTTTTTGCCATTTGTTAATGGAAGCAGACGTGATTACTTTTATGGTAGGAAATGCTATTAACGATGCACATCTATCTCCTTTGTTCAAACAAGTAGGAGTGAAACCACGTCGAACCGCCATTGGCTTGATGAAAGAGAAATTAGAGAGTATGGGTAAACTGGTCATAGAAGAAGGCTATTGAGAATAAGCTCCGTTCACGGAGCTTATTCTCTGTTGTTTTCAAACTATATTGGCAGGATAATGGATACTCTTTCGCGAATATAAAATGTTACGAATAGAAGTAGGTTCTGTTCGCATGTGAATTTTAAGGAGTGGACAAGTTTGTCAGATCATTTGCGTTATTTTGTTTTACCTTTGGAAGAAGTCATTGTTTTTCCTCATGCCATGTTGCGCTTGGAAATGGCTCATATGAGATTTGAGAATGAAATTGAACAAGCCATGTCTCAAGGAGAACAAATCCTTGTCGTGGGCTATCATAAATCGGAAGAGGGTTCTCAGGGACCCGTTGGCTTGAACAGTCTGCCCTTAATTGGCACGCTTTGTAAGGTGAAGCAGGTGATGAAGTCTCCAGAAGGCCAAAAAACAATCCTTATGGAGGGTGTCCAACGTGGCTTGGTAGATACCTATTTTAAACAAGACGACGATACGATTATGGCGTCTGTTATGCCTTGGCCAAGTCAAGCAGAAACATCGGAGCAAGATTTCATTGCCATGGATCGGTTGTTGGAGCGGTTCCGTTTCTTGTCGAAGAATAACAATAAATACCCTGCAGGGTTGGTAAAAGAACTGCTCATTGTCAAAGACCCCTCGCGGTTTAGCGACATGTTAGCGAACTATTTACAAGTTGATTTTAGCGAAAAGCTACAAATTTTAGAAGCGACAGCAACCGATAAACGATTGTTACTTTTGAATGTAATCATAGAAAAAATCATTCAAAGAAAAGAGTTAGAGAACTATATTGTGCAGCAGACGCAACTAAAAATGTCGAAAAGTCAACGCGAGTATTTTTTGCGGGAACAAATGAAGGTGATTCAGGCAGAGTTGGGGGAAACCGAAGAAAAGCAAGCGGAAAAAGAGCGTATGATCGCTCAATTAGAAGCCATCGTTCATCTTTCGGAAGAAAACAAGGAGAAAATAAGAAAAGAGATTTTACGATTGGAACGTATGCCTGCCAGCACTCCGGAATCGGCGGTCTTGCGACAATATTTGGAAACGGTACTCAATTTACCTTGGGATACCGCCAGTGAGGATGTGCTGGATATCCATTTTGCTGAGAAAGTATTGGGTGAAGATCATTATGCTTTGGAGAAACCCAAAGAACGAATTTTGGAGTACCTTGCGGTTCGTCAATTAAGCGAAAATCTAAAAGGACCCATTATTTGCTTAGTGGGTCCTCCAGGAACGGGTAAGACTTCTTTAGCTCGATCTGTGGCTAGAGCGCTCAACCGAAAATTCGTACGTCTTTCCTTAGGGGGTGTTCGTGATGAAGCCGAAATTCGCGGTCACAGACGCACCTATGTAGCATCTATGCCTGGTCGAATCATACAAGGGATGAGACAAGCAGGAGTTCGAAACCCCGTTTTCCTTTTAGATGAAGTGGACAAAACCAGTTCAGACTTCCGAGGAGATCCGGCTTCTGCCCTATTGGAGGTGTTAGATCCTGAGCAAAATAGCACCTTCTCCGATCATTATTTGGAAATCCCCTTCGATTTATCACAAGTCTTGTTTATTACGACTGCCAATAATGCATACCAAATACCACGTCCTTTACTGGACCGCATGGAACTTCTGGAACTCAGTAGTTATACAGAAGAAGAGAAGTTAGAGATTTCCAAGCGTCATCTGATTCCCAAGCAACTAAAAGAAAACGGAGTAGATGCGGAGCTGTTACAAATTCCCGACAAAACCTTGCGGGTGCTGATTAGTCAATACACCAGAGAATCGGGCGTACGGCAGTTGGAACGTCAAATTGGGGCGATTTGTCGTAAACGAGCACGGCAAATACTGGAGGGAGAAATCGAAACGTTAAATCTAACCGTAAATAAGTTGGAAAAGTTTTTGGGAATGCCTCGATATAGTCATACTGAAGCGGAAAAGCAGAATCAAATTGGTGTGGCTACGGGAATGGTATGGACGGAAATGGGTGGCGAAATTTTACCCATAGAGGTTAGCTTAATGCAAGGAAAGGGAGACCTCATCTTAACCGGTAAACTGGGTGAAGTCATGCGGGAGTCCGCACGTATAGCTCTTAGCTATGTTCGTTCTCGAGGAGAGTCCTATGGGTTGAGTACGGATTTTTATCAGAATACCGATATCCATATTCATGTGCCGGAAGGTTCTGTTCC
>CALCNS010000221.1 GCA_937897315.1 uncultured Bacillota bacterium | reverse complement strand
CCCTACACGACGCTCTTCCGATCTTCATTTCTATTTTTTACGGAAAATATCCTGCACGTTATTCGGAGAATTGCAATTTTTTTTGTCTATTTGACCAAGCCATAGGTTCGGTTCACCGGCTGTACATAAATGATGCCATTTCCGGGTACATCAATTTGCATTTCCTGACGAATCGATTCTACAATGTCTTCCACCTTTTCATTTTGACTCAGGATGAGAACAATTTCTTTTTCCGGTTCAATGTCCATGGCAAACAAGCGCGAGGTTTCATGGATTCCAGACCCTCTGGCATTGATAATGGTAGCACCCTTTGAGCCCGCTTTCACTGCGGCATCGACCACTTCTTCTGCTTTGCCTTTGTCTACAATAACGGTTATCGCCTGATAATTCATGGTATCCTCTCCTCTGTGATTTGTTATATTATCGAAGGAGCAACTCTTGCTACCCGCAATCTTGCATACGGTTGTACTGTAAGCAATGCCATGGTTTGGTTTCTCGAAGGCCATGACAAGGGCTATTTCATCTAAGGCGTGGTAAGCCATTTCACGTTCGGCAACCATGAGCACAACTTCTTTGCGAATATCCGCCAAACCCAAAAAATCCCATATGGAATTACGGGCTGTCCCTCTAGCTAAAAGAACTGTACCACCGGGAAGGCCTAGTTGCTTGGCCATTTTGATGATTTTACTACCGTCACCGTGATTGACGATCACACTCATGAGTTCAATATGATGTGTTGTTGAATTATTCATGGGGTAAACCATCCTTTCCGGATTTCACTTTGAAAATCATTCCTAAAATTTGCAATGCTATTAAAGGAGCCATGGCCACCATAGCAATCACACCAAAGCCATCGATCATGACATTGGCTCCCTCTATGGCACCGGCAACCCCTTGAGAGAATGCCAAGATAAAACTGGCAGTCATAGGGCCCGAGGCTACCCCTCCGGAGTCAAAAGCAATGCCAATAAACAATTTAGGAACAAAGTACATGAGTACAATGGCAATAAAATACCCTGGTAGCAGAAAATGCCACAATTGAAGTTGAGGTACCAGTATGCGTAGCATCGATAAAGCGACGGCTACCCCTACACCAAAAGCCAAAGCACCCATGACGAGGGATCGTTTTACGTATCCACTGGTCACATCTTCAATTTGATGAGTCAATACACTAACTGCCGGTTCAGCCAAAATCGTCACAGTTCCTAAAATGAATCCGGTAATCACCACATATGCCGGATGCAGAAGAGCAAGCTGTGCACCCACCGAACGACCGACGTCCATAAACCCGGCATTGACCCCCAAAAGAAAAAAAACGAGTCCAACTAGAGTATAAACCAAGCCGAATAGAATGTGACGCATTTGCCGATTCGGTAGTTTCAAAGAAAAGACTTGATAAAATAAAAAGATGGTAAGAATGGGCAACAGAGCGATGATTACTTCATGCGTTACGACAGGTAAGTACTGAATAAACGGAGTGAGAATACCCTCGTAAACTTTGCTTGCAGGCAAAGAAGCCGTTTGACTGGGATCAAAATCGGTTTGACGAATGGCTCCCATGATAAGAACACCTAAGATGGCACCACCGGAAGCAATCGCAACTAAGCCAAAACTGTCTTTTTCGGAGGCCTTACTATCTTTTTTAAGAATGGAGACACCCATGGAAAGCGCCAAGATAAAGGGAACCGTCATAGCCCCCGTCGTTGCACCCGATGAATCGAAAGCAATCGCCAATAAATCCGGTGTCACCAGTAGCGAAAAACCAAAGATCACAAGGTAGATTATGGTTAAGAGTTTAAATAAGGGAAAGTTGTAAACGACGCGAATCAGCCCTATCGCGACTAAAGATGCGACTCCGAAAGAAACCACAAGGACCAAATTCATTTTTGTCAAAGCGGCTCCGGTCATTTGCGAAACCTGCTCTGCTAAAATATGCAAATCGGGTTCAGCTACCGAAATGAAGAAACCAAGAATGAGACCAGCAATGATCACAATGAGTAGTTTGTTACTTCGAGCAATGCCACGGCCCAAAGCACCACCAATCGGTGTAATACCGATATCTACGCCAAAGAGAAAAATGGTAAGGCCTACAATAACGGCGAGTGCGCCAAACAGAAAACGGTAAAACATCTCTCCGGGCAAAGGAGTCAAGGTGAAGTGCAGCAAAGTGACAATGAATGTAATGGGCAAAACGGAGCTTAACACTTCTTTAAACTTTGTCACAAGAACAGTCAAGGCATTCATCCTTTCTGCAAATACTTTCTATTATTAGAATTCTGCAGTTAGTAATAAATATCCTGTTCGATCTGTACACAAAAAAGCGTACGAAAAAATTCGAACGCTTTTTTGTGTAATTAGTTTTTAAGTTTAGGGTCTAACGCGTCTCGCAAACCATCA
>CALCNS010000220.1 GCA_937897315.1 uncultured Bacillota bacterium | reverse complement strand
ATTCTCGCTTGACGATTTGAGCACGATTACTCTTATTTGAAGCGTATTTTCCAGCTGTCACCTACTCGTTCTACATCCAACAAGTTCGGTTCTATGATGCCTTTTTTGTTCATAGCCGGAGCCGAGAACAACGTTTCTGTGAGTCTTGCACGAGTTTTCTCCAGACGCAAGGTAAAGTCCTTGGCATTGAAGCGGGTGAGGAAAGGATCGTTACTCACATACCACGAGGGTGGGTTTAAGGATACCGATTCAAAACGAGCTGCCCACTGCCGCTGTACCCCTAAGACAAATGCATAAGGCAGGTATTCGTAAAACAGGTTTGGTTGGTTGCTTAAGCGACTACGTAAATCGTTATCGGTCACCTGAGTCAGGAAGGTTCGGAAGCCCAAAATCTTTTCCATGACATCGTCACCATACTTGGTGCGCTTATGCGTGTTACCGGCGATAAGCCCAATGAGGAAAGAGCTAGACAACCCCAAGGCAATAGGAAGGAACAATCGACCCTTCCAAGTAGAATATAACAGGAAACCAAAGGCAGCCAGCACGACGAGCAGCATCAGCACAGCCAAGCGCAGTTTAAAGCGGTCCCGAGACACAAGGTACGCCGCTATAAACGAAGAAGCCAGCGAGATGAGCACGGCCAACATACCTGATATCGTAATCGAGATGATTTGTAGCAGTCCACCCTCAATACGAAAGATATCGAGCCCCAGTAAGATTAGGGTGAAATAACCGGTTAACCAGGTTAAGAAGGTAAAAAACAAGCGAAGTGGTTTATTGCTCGTCTCATATACTCCCGTGGAGTTCATTTGTGTCACTTGTTCTTTTATCTTGTTCTCCCCGATTTCGGCGTATTGATAATACCGACGTTCGAGCATGCTATCCATTACCACACCGTTTTTACCAAACCGGTCGAACAACGCACTGAACAAGCCAAATTCGTAAGCACGAGATGTAGTGGGCAATTCTCCGGTTTTGTGCAAAGTAAAGAAGGTTGCGGGATTCACTAATGTCGACTGTTTTTCTTCTTCTATTTTCAGTGCGTTGCTTTGCGCCCAAGAAAAGAACAAAGCAGCGGTGTCGGAAGGGTCGAGTGAATTATCGTACAAATACCCCATTTCAGCTGGGGTCAAATGAAGAGGGACTTGCGTCACCATACCCGGTGCCAACGTACGATTTTTGGCTTTTAGCCACCACAACACGAAAGCCAGCAACACACTCGACGGAAACAGAATCAATCCCAATCGTCCCAAAGTCGCCCCTGGTAAAACCACCGGTTGTGCACTTTGAAAATATCCTTCGGGTAAAGTGAGATGGAGTAGCAACCCTTGCCCCGGAGCCATAGCTTGATTAAACGAACCGGTTAGCATGGTTCCATCTAGTTCATATGTTAGGAAATCGGTGGAACTCAACCCAATGAGTTCAAATTTCAGCTGTTCCTTTGTGAGGGCATGCGGAAAATCTACCCGAAAGGTGGTCGTGTGGTTGAGTAAAGGCCACTCTGAATCATATAAGGTTAAGGTGAGGTTATCGTTTTCGGCGTTATTGTCTTTGCCTAAACGAAAGTTCAAGAGCGGTTTACTGGTAAAAGGTTCACCCACTCGCTGGCGATACTCTAAACTATATTTGTGAACTATGGTTTCTCCACGGGAGTAATGCTTCGTGGGTTCCAACTCCACCCAACGGCCATCGTTCCAGCGCCAGGGATATTGTAGTTCAAATTGGAATGCTCCATTCTCTGTGTGCATTTGCATGATTTGCTGCTGCTGCACTTCTGCAGCGTCGGAAAGGGTAATGTGAATGTGATACGTATCTGCGTGAATGTTCGTTTCCGCTGCATTCAAACTAGGAACCAGCAAGAAAAATAGGAACAATAACGCGAGCCACCTTGTTCTTTTCATGGCAAACATCCTTTCTCTCATTCCTTACAGGTTCATACTTCGATTTATATGAAAATAATCCTGCAAAAAATCAGAAAAAAGTTTGTTTATTTTCCGTTTTCGAACTCGATGAAGAAGTAGGGTGCTTCTCCTTCACCGCGCGTACTTTGAACCAGGATGAAATAGCGCATGGTTCCGTTAGCGTCTTCGAAGGAGATCCCGTGCCATGGAATCGTGCCAATCGGTCTGAATTGTAGCAGTAAGGGTTTACCGGGAACGAATTGCTCGGTCGTAAAGTATTTCTCTCCGGCTGTGAAGAAGATCACATCATTCTTGGTATCGTTTTCAAGTCCAATAAACGAGAAATCTTCAAGGATGATATCGGTGTAGATCAGCAGCCACTCGCCTTCTTCATCTTGTACATACTCGTGCACTGCTTTGTAGGGAGCAGTGAGCTCCTCAGTTGCCCGAACCACATGAATTTGTTGCAATAACTCCTCTGTTGTAATCGGTTCCGGCTCTTTGGGTTCCGGCTTATTGCAACCGAAGGCGGATAGTAAAATGGCAAACAGCAGCAGAACAACCATCCTTTTTCTCATATCGTACTCTCCTTATCCGTTTGTGCTTTCCTTATCGAAAGTGCGCTTTATGTCTACTTATTTTCCAACATCAGCTTCCGGATTAACGCTACCGGCATGGAACCGTATTGCAGCAGCTCGTTGTGGAAGCGTTTTTTGCTGTATTCGCTCCCCCATGCTACTTCACAGTCTTGTCTGAGTTGCAAAAGTTGTTCTCGTCCTAGCATATAACTCGATGGGTAAGTCGGTCCTTGGGTATAGCGCAACACCTCGCCGTAAGCCAAATGATGTTGCTGTCCCACTTTTTCTTCCAGCATGCGCACCGCTTCTTCAAAGGAAAGAGTCTTGCTGTGCAAGCCTACATCCACCACCACCCGCACTGCTCGCCATAGGGCATTTTTGAGTTGCATCAGGTGCAACACTCCTTGAAGATATCCTTCTTCTACCATGAGGTCTTCGGTGTAAAGCCCCCAACCCTCGATCAGCACCGTATTATAAAAGTTTTTGCGAAACTCATTGGCTTGCAGTTTATGCATACAGGCTTGCAGATGATGCCCCGGTATCACTTCGTGGAAGGCGATACTGCGAATAAAACTGTAATTGTTCTCGCGCAGGTGCTGTTCTTGAGAAGCCGCCGGTGCTTGGCTGTTGATGGGTGTAATGTTGAAAATGCTGGTCAACCCCGGTGTATAGGCCCGCGAGGTATTCATGGAGCCCATGGGGGTGGTGGAACGCGCATACCAAGGGGTTTCGGCCATGACACAGTTCTCACCTTCGGGAATGCTGACCAAATCTTTTTCGACTACAAAGCGTTTGACCGTCTCTTTTTCGTTTTCATAGGCTTGAATGAGGGTTTCTGGAGTAGGATGGTCCTCGCGCAGCGCTTCTAGTTGTTGTAGCCATGTCTGATTCGGGTTCAGTTTATAGGCGAGATTGTGTAGTTGCTCTTCGTAAAACGCCACTTTCTCTTGGCCAAATTGTAATAATTGGGCGGTATTCATGGGAACCATGTAGTAATCCTGAAGCATGGTATCAAAGTACGCCTTTCCAACCGCAAAATCCCCTTGAGCCATCTCACCGCAGTGCGCAATATAAGTGGCATACGCTTCCAAGGATTTCATCAGCGCAGTAAGAGCCGGATCAAACTTTTCTTGACAGTTCTCCTCCTTTAGTATGGAGACGAGGGTTTCTTCTAGTAGACGCATCAAACCTTTGACACTGTTCAGAGCGGGTTGAATCCAGATGGGTGGAATGGCTTCCGGAACCAAGATCGGAAGAGCGTCGTGTAGGGAAAGAGTGTAGATCTC
>CALCNS010000219.1 GCA_937897315.1 uncultured Bacillota bacterium | reverse complement strand
TCATCAAAGACCACACCGTGTGTATTGAAGCCGTGCTTGTTGCTGACATCAGCGGAGAGCACCTGATAGATACTTCCTGTTGGTTGAAAGATCAATCGCTTCATGGAATCCAAGATTTTGACTCGTTTGGAGAGGGCTGGAGACATTCTAACCATGTCTGCCGCCACGTTGAACACGATAGACGCTTGGTTCCTATCGGCTGCACAGCCATAGACTTCTGCGCGTTCTTCGTTATCCCCACAGGTGAGCAACAGGGCTACTGCCGCCGCTAGCTCCGAGTTGTGTGTTGGCACCATCGATGGACCCGCTAAGTATTGATGAGACAAAGAATCTACCTGGATACACCTCATCGCTACCTTTTCATTGAGAGGTTCGATGGAATGAATATAGTGGAAATTGGAGCGTGTAAGCACAAAGGTAGATGCTTTTCTGTTGCATAGCTTTCTGCTAAGCTTGCTAACTGGCAAATGGGTAAATGAGGTGAATCGAATCGTGTATAGTGTTTCACCGGTTGGCCTGTTATACCTTAAAGATGGTTGCTCTGTCATAGAGTTTTTGATGCCAAGACTCCAGAGAAGCTCTCTAACATCCAATGCGAGTTGTTTCTGAGTGCTGACATAGATGCTCTGAGCTCTCACCTTACTAATGCAACCATCGGAATCCATTAACCCTTGCAGAAGTTCCAAGCGCTGTGCTCGTGATGCTCTTAAGTATAAACTTGGTATCTGTTTATCACGGAAGGAAGTCAGCAAGATGGTTTTCAGGTATGGAATACGAAAAATCACACTGTCGCCAACATTCTTCCAAGCAGATGAAATCTCGTAGGGTATTCTTTTGAGAACGCCAGATACATCACAGGTGCGTATCGTGATCTCCGGTTTGGTAGCACACCCATTTCCAAGCCAGTAACCATAGAGATAGGGGTCAACCGGCAATTCTGCATCTTTTAGCTTTAAAGCTTGTGTGACCGGTATTCTGTATAGAGATCGGAAAGGCTCGTTTTTGTGCTTTTCGCGATAAGCAAGAAAGGATTCATACATTTCTTGCGTTTCTATTAAGGCAGGTCTTCTTTGATTGTTGGTTACTTGAATATTCCAGAGGTGTCTTGCACCTGCCACAATGAAACTGCCGTCACCGAAGGTTAGTCGATATGCTTGTTCAGTGTTATCAATAGGGCTCAAGGCTAGGACTTGGCAGGGATTTCCCGTTTCATCAAAAACCAAGTCTCCTGGTTGTAGTTCCCCCATCTGCTTCCAACCATCGGGTGTAGGTATTGGAGTATCCAAAGCAAGCTGTTTCCCCATTTTCTTCGGTATCTCAATATAAGCTGTATTGAATTGCCGATATCCATCCTTTTTCAGAGTGCCAAAGACATCTCGGATGATCTGCTCCTGCCAATCAATCAACTCAAATGGTTTTCCAGACCAGGTCCCTTTCGTATGAGACAAAGCTTGGATGAAGGTAACAGCGAAATCGGCAGCAGCTTTATCATAGATCGAATCTGCCGCTTTGAAGCGAGTCGGTTTGTATCTTTTGAGCTTGCGTATTTCTGTTACCTCCTTTCGAGCATAAAAAAACAGAGCTCGTTAAAGCCCTGTTTGGGTTAGGTTGTGTTCTACTTTTCCTCTCCGGTTAGAATAAATCGCACATACGCATTGGGGTTGTTTTCGAGAAATTCCAACAGCTCGAAATATCCTTTACGCAGCGAGATGATTTTGACTCTTGATACATCGAACATGTTGGTTTCACCAGAGTCGCGAATATCCAGTATTTGTTTCTTAATGACTTCGGTCATTGAAGTTCAACCTTTCTACATAAGTCCTCACCGTAGGCTACATTCAAAGAGCTACCGCAATCCCATTTCACCAAGATGCTACCAATGTCATCGACCGCGATGACGGTTCCTAAGGAGCCAATTGGTGGAGCTTGAGGATCATCCATTTTCAAAAGCTGCACACGCGTGCCAGGAGGAAAGTCTTTTCTGATTCGTTCTACCGTCTCTCTGGAGGGGAATCTATTCATCTACTTCTACCTCCTGTTCTTTGTTCTTGAATGCTGAGTTGCCAGATAGTTTGGAAAGGAGAAGTTTTCGTTCATTCTTAAACTCTGGGCCAATGAATCCTAAACGGAGGAGAAAACAACGAAAAGCATATTTCTCGTTCTCTACCGACTTCTCAGTATCATTGACTCTCTTTTGGCTTTTCGCCAATTGGCAGAGTCCGTTCACAAAGTGAATTGCTGCGTTGGAGGAAACCGCTTCGTTCCCCGGCTCCAACCTGAACCAAGAAAATCGTAAAGATGTTACGGTTCGTTCAATTGGCAAAGAACTTACTCCCAGCGCTTTCTTAATCAGAGTCTCTTTACTCGCGACCAATCGTTGGAGGTTGAAAAAAGCCTCTTCAGGGAAATTTTCCAACCGAATTTCAACGCTCAAGTCAGTGGGAGTTAGATAGGCAGGAGGTTCCTCGTAATCTCGATAAGGACTAACCCTACCGCCAAGCGCTGCTTCGTAGGGAATGGGAAGCTCTGCAATCTCTGGTTCTGGTGGTTCAGATAGGTTCTCGTATTCCACCGAGACGGCTTCGAAGTCATGCAACCCACAAAGGTCAGAAACCAAACCGGGGTTATCTGGCCCATTTAGGGTCCCGTCTTTCTCGACTCGGTATTCTCCGATCTCGTAGGCGAAGCTTGGTGCTCCCAGATACTTAGAGATCGTGTTCAGTTCTAACTCGAGGACAGTGACCAGCTCTTTACGTTTTGCTCCTGTGATAGGGTATTGAATTCTCATGTTTTCACACCTTTCGTTTTGGTGTCCTATCTATCACTCTAAACACTGTAAATAGCAAGTCCTTTTTTATTCATTTGTCGATTTCGAGATATCCTCAAAACAATATTCGATATGATCTCTGCAAAGAAACACACCAGCCGAGCTTCCCACTTGCTCGATATACCGCTTGACGATGACATCACAGTATTTCTCATCCAACTCAATGATGTGACAGGTTCTCCCGGTTTGCTCACAAGCAATCAGGGTAGAACCACTACCACCAAACGGATCAAGCACGATGCAGTTGGAAAAGCTGCTGTTGAGAATCGGGTGAGCGATTAATGCTACGGGTTTCATGGTTGGGTGATCTACGTTCTTTTTGGGCTTTTCAAACTCCCAGATGGTGGTTTGTTTTCGGTCGGCATACCAGTTGTGCTTACCGCTTTTCTTCCAACCAAATAGCACCGGCTCATGTTGCCATTGATAAGGGGATCGCCCGAGCACTAAAGATTGCTTCTTCCAGATGCAGGTACCGGAAAGGTAGAACCCTGCATCCGAGAAAGCCTTTCTAAAATTCAAGCCTTCCGTATCGGAGTGGAAAACATAGATCGAAGCATCCTTTGTCATGACGGCTTCCATGTTCTGAAACGACTCCAGCAGAAATTGATAAAAGGCTTCATTTCCCATATTATCGTTTTTTATCTTTCCAGCAGAGCCTTCATAATTCACATTATAAGGCGGATCGGTAACGACAAGATTTGCCTGCTTACCATCCATGAGTAGGGTGAAGGTCTCTTGTTTCGTTGAATCACCACACACCAATCGGTGCAGTCCCAATCTCCAGGTATCTCCCAATTTGGTGATGGCAGGCTTTTTTAGTTCTGAATCAACATCGAAGTCGTCGTCCTTAATGCCATCCTTGACTGAGGCCTTGAACAGTTCATTCAATTCAACCGGATCAAAACCGGTGAGAGAAACATCGAAGTCGGTCCCTTGAA
>CALCNS010000218.1 GCA_937897315.1 uncultured Bacillota bacterium | reverse complement strand
CTTAACCGGTGCCATGATTGGTATCATGATATGGACGTCCGGTATGGCTTTAGAAGCGGTTGTTAATTACTTGTTTTCAAGGGGAAGTATTCATGATTTACCTGAGGAACCTTCCTACGAGACAGGGAAGAAGGTTCTAACTTCGCAACAAGCGTTTACCTTTATTTGGCCATTGTTGGTGACCTCATTCATTTGGACACTGGGTCTTCCGATGATTAACTCCGGCTTAAGCCGCACGAGCAACCCAGAGCTCTCTCTGGCAACTCTGCAAGTTTCTCGCAACTTTGTCTGGATTATCTTGGGTTTCATCGAGAACAACATGCGGCAAGTTCCATTGATTTTTGGGACCAGTGACGCGAAGATGAAGTATTTGAAGAAATTCAACATGGGGATTGGGATTCTTCTTACTGCAGCCGTCGCAATATTAGCGTTGACACCTCTGGGAAACCTGGGTTTACTACATGTCATTGGTGTTAGCGAGAGCATTGCCAATGCCAGCCGACCAGTACTCATTGTGTTAATTGGCTTGCCCATCATCTTAACGTTGACGGAGTTTTACACCGGGTTATTAATGCGCATCAACAATACCAAAGCCCTGAGCGTTGGTAAAATCATCAATTTAGGGATTACGATTTCTTCTGTTATGCTCATGTCCATCCTTTTTCCACAATTAGGAGCGACGGCTGCGGCCATTGGCATCATTATCGGGTATCTCGCTGAATTGCTCTTCTTTAGAGTAGTGTATAGCAGGTCCACAGCTCATCAATAATCCGCTAAATAGGAGGAAACCCCCAATGCCTGTTTTTGACAAAGTTTTAGCAGTTATTATGCTAATGTGTAGCCTGATATCTTTTTTCATTAGTTATCGGCAATTCAAAGAGCGGGGTTATCTACTTCACAATGCTTATGTATACGCAAGCAAAGAAGAGCAAAAAAAGATGAACAAGAGTCCCTATTATCAACAGTCTGCTAAGGTGTTTTTCGGGATAGGGATTATTTTTATCCTAAACTCTTTGCAAGTTGTCGTAAAAAAAACATGGGTTTTCTATATGATATTGGTTTTCGCTTTCGTACTAATTGTTTATGCGATTGGCTCGGCCATAGACTCAAGTAGAGAAGAATAGGTAGGCGTTCTCATGAGAATTAACAATTATATTAGTTCTTCGGGACTTTGTTCCAGAAGGCAAGCGGATGAGTGGATCGTGCAGGGTAAGGTGAAAATCAATGGTACACTTGCAACCATAGGCATAGAAGTGAACCCCGACGATCGAGTGGAGGTAAACGGGAAACTACTGAAACCGGAAAAGAAGCATGTTTACATTGCCTTAAATAAACCGCCTGGCATTACTTGTACGACGGAACAACACATCAAAGGGAATATTATCGATTTCATTAACCATCCAAAAAGAATTTTCCCCATTGGCCGATTAGATAAAGAATCAGAAGGTCTCATCTTGCTGACCAGTGACGGTAGTATTGTGAATGAAATCCTAACCGACAAAAACCAATACGAGAAGGAGTACATTGTATCAGTAGACAAAGCGATTACTCCTTCTTTTTTGGAAGCGATGTCCAGTGGAGTGAGAATCTATAACCCGGTCAAAAAAGAATATACAGTGACTTTACCCTGTGAAATCTCGAAGTTGAACTCCATGATTTTCAAAATCGTCTTAACACAAGGTCTGAATCGCCAAATTAGAAGGATGTGTGATGTTTTTGGTTATGAGGTCGTCAAGTTGAAACGAACTCGAATCATGAACATTGAATTAAAGGATTTACCCATAGGCATGTGGAGAGACCTCACACCCAAAGAAGTGAAAAGCATTTTGGATACTAAGAAAGAGCGATAATTTGCAACTATTTTATGTGGGGTGAAGTATATGGCAGAATCGATGCAAGTCTCTGGGATATCCATAGCAGAAATCAGGGAGCAGTGGTCTAAAACATATAATGAGGCAGGTAAACCGGACTGGTCCCATATTTTCCCGTATTACCATAAAAACATTGTTTTTAAGGACTCCATTCAACGAGTGGTTGGTAAAGTTGCCTTTGAAGCAATGTGCAATCGCTTATCCTCCTGTTGCAAGAGTTTAAGAATGGATATTTACCATATGGTGAAAACCGAGAATATTATCATGATGGAATGGAAAATGACGATGTCCTTTCGCTTTTTCCCTGCCAAGCCCATCTTTGGTGCTACCAGATTAACGTTTAATTCCGAAGGTCTCATTATCGAACAAAGAGATTATTATGATCTTTGGGGGGACATTTACGATGAGATTCCTCTTCTCAAAGGTCCTTACCGCTGGTTTATGAAAACGTTTTTTGGATAAGGAGAACCACATGAAAATACGCGTTCCCGAAGAACTCATGTTCATTGTCAATGATCATGCCCAGCAAAAACGAAGCACGGAATCGATGTCTGGAAAGCTTTGTGTTGTCAGTGGCGCGACTTCTGGGGTGGGATATGAAGCCGTTAAAGCCCTAGCAGCAGGGGGAGCGAATCTTGTATTGATTGCCAGAAACGAAGAGAAAGCAACCCACGTCAAAGGCGAGTTGGAACGAAAATTTGGAGTGAACGTGGACTTTTTTCTAGCGGACTTTTCGGATTTAAGACAAGTGGAGCAGGTTGCTCATCAAATCGCTGCTCGGTATAAACGCATCGATGTTTTGATAAACTGCGCCGGTATCCATTCTACTCGTCGGATATTGAACACCGCTGGCATAGAGCTGGTCTTTTGTGTGAATCATCTCGCTCCATTGTTGTTGACTCAGATTTTACTTGATACATTAAAAGCTTCTGCTCCAGCACGTATCATTCAAGTCAACTCCGAAGGGCATCGATTTGGCGGGTTGCGCATCGATGATTTAGATTGGTCAAAACGATGGTATTCCGGATTGCGCAGCTATGGAGCGTCTAAAACCGCTCAATTATTGACGGTGTGGCGTTTGGCAAAGCAACTAAAAGGAACCGGAGTGACCATCAATGCCATGCATCCTGGTGGCGTACGCACAAATATAGGAAATAACAATGGTTGGTTATATCGCTGGTTTTTGCATCATGTGACCTGGCACTTTCTAAAAGAGCCAAAGATCTCCGGCGATGCCTTGTATTATTTGGCATCGTCCAAAGAAGTAGAACAGGTGAGTGGCAAGTTTTTCAACTTAACCATAGACGAAGTACCGGCAAGACATGCTTTGGACAAAGATTTGGAACGTAAAATTTGGGACTTAAGTCAAGAAATCATAGAACGTTCGAAAAGGATGTAGGTTTATGAAGTACGATGCAATCATCGTTGGCGGGGGAATTGCGGGTTTAACCAGTGCAGCTTTTTTGGCTAAAAAGGGCTATAGAACACTCATATGTGAAAAACAAAAGCAAGTAGGTGGGTTGGTGAGCTCTTTCTACTATGACGGTTTTTTGTTTGATGCCGGTGTTCGTGGAATTGTAGATTCTGGTATTGTGAAACCCATGCTGAAACAATTAGGAATCTCGGTGGAGTTTGTTCGAAGCATCGTCACCATTGGCATTGAGGATGAATTCGTCAGAGTGGAAGACCTTAGTAGCTTAGAACACTATCAAACCATGTTGGAACATCTATATCCGGAGAGCAAACAGGATATTGAAAAAATCCTAGCGGAAATCCGTAAGGTCATGGATTACATGGATATTCTGTATGGGATTGAAAACCCTTTGTTTAAAGAGCTCGCCAAAGATCCTCAGTATTTGTGGAAAACACTATTACCTTGGCTGATCCGCTTTGGTTCGAAAGTAGGGAAAATCAATCGCTTCCATGTTCCGGTTTACGAATTTTTGAGTCAACTCACCAAGAACACTTCTTTAAACGATATCATTTGTCAGCATTTTTTTCAACAAACCCCAGCTTCGTTTGCGTTGAGTTATTTCAGCCTGTACTTAGATTACGAGTACCCGGTAAAAGGAACCTCGGAATTAATCTACCAGATGAGAGATTTCATTGTAGAGAAAGGTGGAGAAATTGTAACCGATACAGAGATCAAACAGGTGAATCCTACACAGCGAACCATCGTAGATCAACAGCATAACACCTATGAATATGGGCAGTTAATTTGGGCTGCGGACACGAATCAATTATACCGAAACCTAAATCTTCAAGAAATTCAAGAACCCCAGACGCAGAACAGCATTGTGAATCAACGATCATTTTTACTAGGAAAGAAGGGTGGAGATTCGATTTATTCCTTCTTCCTAGCAGTCGATCTAGATAAGGACTTCTTTTCACAAAAAGTGAGTGGGCATTCTTTCTACACTCCGAAAAAAACCGGACAATCTGGTGCTTTCAACCGCTTGGCGGAGGTGAAGCATAGTCAAGATAAAAACCTCATTTTTGCATGGATGAAGGAATACTTACAATACACGACCTATGAAATTGCCATTCCCTCGTTGCGCAACGAAGCGCTTGCCCCTAAAGGAAAAACCGGATTGGTCATCAGTGTTCTTATGGACTATGACTTTATTGCGAACATAAAAGCACTAGGATTCTATGAAGAATTCAAAGAATTTTCAGAACAGACGATTTTAGAAGTTCTCAGTGAGAGCTTGTTCAAAGGGCTAAACCAAAAGGTTCTTCATCGCTTTAGCTCAACCCCACTCACCATTGAACGCATGAGCGGTAATCATGAGGGAGGTATTACTGGGTGGGCTTATACCAACCAACCCATACCAGCAGTCCATAGCATGATGCAGATTAAGTATGCATGCCAAACTCCTATTCCCAATATCTTACAAGCAGGGCAATGGACCTTTAGTCCATCTGGGTTGCCAATTAGTATTTTAACCGGAAAACTAGCTGCTGACGAAGCAACAAAGAGAGATCGGAAGAGCACACGTCTGAACTCCAGTCACGTTTCGGAATCTC
>CALCNS010000217.1 GCA_937897315.1 uncultured Bacillota bacterium | reverse complement strand
GATACGGACAGCAGCTTCATGGTCGTGTTGCAATACGCCGGCTTTGGGCTCAGCGATCACAACTACGTTGTGCAATTTGGAAAACGGAGTGTAATCCGCACCCGGTCCGGTCATGTCGATGATACCTTCTTGGAAACCAACGATTTTTCCGGTGGTGATGACGGACATTCCTTGGAGCACGTGAGTGCGGCCTTCGCCAACCATCTCAACCTTGCCCAGCATGCCGGGGAAAACATTGCCAGGACCGGCAACTTTTACCCGAGGTTCAATAACATCTTTCACAGGGATAATTCGAACCGAATCACCCGGATGAACGATGTCGATGTCAATGGAAGCAATGCGTTCGTCTCCGCTAACAGCTTGAATCATTTCTGCCTTATTAACATAAAGCGTGCCGTTGCACAGTTTGGTCGCTTCACCAAATTGAACATCTTTAATGTGAATGTAACCCAGTTCTAACCGCATATGGTTCACCTCCTGATTTCTTGCACCGTATGGGTGCAAGTTTAAACCCTACTAAAATTTCGCTAATTCAGCACGAATATTGGCTTCCGTTGCATCATCTTTTGTTAACTCAACAACCTTTTCACCATGATTGTAAATCTGAATGGTTGGCAGTCCCAACACTTTTTCTTTAATGCAAAGACGGCGATTTTCTAAGGCATTGACCTTACAGAATTTCACTTTACCTTCCAGCTCAACCGCTAATTGCTCTACGGAAGGAAGCAGCGCCATACAGGGGTCACATTTGGGAGACCAGAAGTCTACCAGCACCGGACCTTGAACTTCACGAACTTCGGCATCGAAATTATCTTTGTTTAATTCAATCATTATTTTCACCTCCTTTGGTCTGTTGATGAAAATCTATGGGAACACACCGACCGTTAATGCGGGTGTGGACACCGCTTAGGATAACAACGCTTTCACTTTGGCTTCAACCGCTTCAACTTCTACATTCACATCAATTCGATCTACCATAGCACCCTTGTTGTAGAAGACCACAGTGGGTATGTCTTTCACATCACATTTGCGTGAAATTCTCAAGTTGCGGTAGGTATCGATTTTGACAAACTTGACTTGTCCTTTGTATGCTTCCATCATCGCTTCCAAACGTGTGTTCAAGTCCATGGTAGCAGGTTTGGTTGGGTTCCAAAAAGAGACCACAACAGGAATCTCTTGATCCAGAACCATTTCGCGGAATCCTTCTTCTTCATGGATAAATTTCTCAGCGGCAGTGGCTGCAATCGCTCCGTCAGCTGCTGCAGTGACGACTTGACGTAAGAATTTCTGACGTGCATCGCCAACGGCATAAATACCATCGACATTGGTCTCACACAGTTCATTGGCAATAATATAACCGCGGTTGTCTAAAGCAATAATATCTTTCAACCAGCCGGTTTGCGGAACCATACCGACAAAGAAGAATACTCCATTTGCTTCTAAAGAAGAAACTTGTCCAGTTTTAATGTTCTTCACTTCAACCGTATCAACGATTCCGTCGCCTTTAATGGCATTGACGGTAGAATTCCAAACCCATTTCATTTTCGGGTTATGGAACGCTCTTTCCTTTAACACGGGTGTGCAGTCCAAAGTTCCTTCATCATGTAAAACGATGACGGTGACACTTTCGGCAAATTTGGTCAAATACATTCCTTCTTCGATTGCCTGGTCTCCTGAACCTACGACGACGACATCGAGTTCGGTAAAGAAGTCCGCATCGCATGTAGCACAGTAGCTAACACCTTTGCCACGGAATTCGCGCTCACCCGGAACTCCCAAAACACGGGGTTCTGCTCCGACGGAAACCACGACGACTTTGGCTTCAAATGTATGTTGTTTGCCGACCACAACTTTGGTATCGCCTTTGTCAATGATATTGACGATTTCGTCTTTTACGAATTCTGCGCCAAATTTCTCAGCATGTTTTACCCAACCCTTCATTTCTTCGGGGCCACTGGTATGGGGAACGCCGGGATAGTTTTCCCATTCTTCTGTGGTAGCGATTTGACCGCCCGGACGATTTTTTTCAATGACTACGGTAGAAATTTTTGATCGTGCTCCGTAAATGGCAGCTGCCATTCCACCAGGACCACCACCGACGATAACTAAATCATATTGATAGTTTGCCATGAAGTTTCCTCCTCGTTAAGGTTCATTATAAATGCGATAAACTTTGCAATCCACTCTCTATTAAGGCACGGTCAATGACGGCAAAGTCATCCATGACTTGTTCAGATCGGGGTTTCAAAGGCCTATCCTTGAGTAATTTTTCCGCCGTAGCCAAACTTCCTTCGATAATTCGCAAACTGGTTTCATCCAATTCTTTCGAAGCAATCGGCTCCATAATGACGGATTTGTATGGGGTTTCATTGGGTTTCACACTGCCGGCCAATGGGTGAGAGATGAGTGGATATCCTTGGTGTACCAGATCTCTTACCCTGGTTAGTATCTCGAGCAAAGTTTCTGGATAAAATTCTGCACCGGGTAAATCTCGAACACGTGGATTGTTTGTAATGATTCGGACTTTTTTCATTTGTACTCCTCGAAAAAAAAAGAGAAAGAGGGTGTTATGCCCTTTTCTCTGTCCTTGTAACCTGAGAGATTTTCTTAAATAAATTAAGTTTACTCAATCGGTGTTCTGGGAACTTTCCAGAGTGCTGTCCCACAATCGGTCCTTTTACCTGAAAGTTTTCGTCGACCTTGGCGTATCGACGTTGCTCCTTCGGTGTTGCTTGTATCGCAAACTCTCCCGACTGGTTCATGCAGCGGTATTTGAAATTATGTCGATATATAGAAATTCATAATGATGTTTCTTCGCTTTATCAGTTCGTTTTTTCTCAATCGTTTTCCTTCTTCTGAGAAATGTCTGTTTACAATACTTCTTGAAACTCTTCGCAAAGATATTGGCGGATTGTGTCGTTCAATTTTTCACCATTGACAATTCCAGTGATTTCGTCTTGCGGAAGCCCTGGTAGCCCGAAATCAATGCGTAAATTGGCTAATGACGAGCGGTCTTTCCGGTTATGCCGAGGTGTATAGTGTATTTCACCAAAGCTCGTTCTTCTTAAAAATGGGATGACGTTGTTCGATCGTAATCCCCCTCCGGGCAATATGGTTATTGCGCCCTTCGCTCTATCTCTAAGTTCCATTAGTAGTCGTTCACCTTGTATCACATCCGCTTGTTGACCGCTGGTCAGAATCCGGTGGAACCCCAACTCTATCAGTTGGTCTAGTGCTCTGAAGGGATTTGGTGTTAAGTCGAAAGCCCGATGAAACACGGCTTCTTTGCTGCCGATTTTTTCTCTAAGAATTTCTGTTCTACGAAAGTCTATGGAGCCATCTTCACATAAAACACCGGTAACAATTCCATCGGTTCCGGCTTCCAGTAGCATATCCAAATCCTCTAGCATGACTTGAAACTCAGAGTTGCTATAGCACATGCCTCCTTCTCTTGGTCGCAGCATGGCCATCACTTTCAAAGAGGTGTTTCGTTTGATTTGCTTTAATAAGGAAACAGAAGGAGTCAGGCCTCCTAAAGCAAGAGCACTATTTAACTCGATTCGAGTAATAGACGCTTGCGCTGATTCCAAAGCATCTTCATAGGTTGCACAACAGGTTTCAATGAGTAAGGATTTCAACGCAACTCCTCCTTACTGAAAATGCAATTTTCCCGATCCTTGAACC
>CALCNS010000216.1 GCA_937897315.1 uncultured Bacillota bacterium | reverse complement strand
GCAATCTCAATGGCTTCTTCAATGGATGCCAGCAGACCAATATTGTAGTCACTTTCATCTCTCATGTGAATACTAACGAACCCATGATATTGTGCAACGACTTTAGCTAACCCTACCACTTCGTCGGTTTTTGCATAACTACCTGGCGTATAATACAGCCCAAGAGACATTCCGAGTGCTCCATCTTCCAGCGCTTTCGCAAGAACATCTTGCATTCTCGTCTGCTCATTTGGGGTAGGATGACGCATTTCCATTCCCATTACTGCTTGGCGAATGCTACCGTGGCCAACGAGTAAGCCATAGTTTATGGCAATCCCCTGTTGTTCCACTGCCAGCTTGTGTTCCTTTATGGGATAAGCAGAACCGCCACAATTCCCTCCAATCAGAGTGGTAACACCCTGACGAAGATAGTTTTCTGCCAAAGGGAACTCCAGAATTCCTCGATCCGCATGAGTATGCAAATCAATGAAGCCCGGAACCAGTAGATTACCCTTTCCTTCGATGACCAAATCGGCAGTTTCTTCTGTATGCCCCATGGCTAGAATTTTCGAACCTTCGATGAGAATGTTACCCCACTGCCAAGGAGCTCCACTACCATCCAATAATCTTACCTGGCGTATGAAGATACGTTGCATCCTTTTCACCTTCCTCATCCCCATTATTCTGCAACTTTCTGATAAAACCCTGCCATTCTCTGCCAAAGTGGATTTAAACAGTCCAATCCGGAATTGGGTCAAATGGCCAAGGGTTTCCGCTGACTTCCGTTGACTTCCGCTGACTTCCCCTATGGTTGATGGTTTGACGATATGGTCTGTTTCCGATATACTTGTATTATCGTATACGAAATCATATTATACAGAAAGGTTTTGACAACATGATTACTCGAAAGCACTCAAATAAAGTACTTTTTACTTTGTTGGGTGCAGCAATTTCATCATTTGGTATTTATAATGTACATGCACAAAGCAACTTAGCCGAAGGAGGTAGCGTCGGGTTGGCGCTCCTCGCTTACCAGTGAGCTGACATTCCTCTTTCTATGACATTATTAGCGCTGGATTTATTGGGAATTCTACTTGGAATGTGGATATTTGGCAGGAAATTCGCGATTCAATCCTTATTTGCTGCGGTAAGTTTTGCTGCTTTCTTTCGCCTTTACGAACTCTTCCCTCCCATCCTACCCAGTTTTGCAAGTCTTCCTCTGTTAGCCGCTTTGTTAGGTGGAATTTTGCTGGGTTCCGGAGAAGGCATTCTCATTAAGAACCGAGTCGCTTCCGGTTTTGATTCCTCCCTTGCCCTCGTCATGGAAAAGAGGTTATCCATACCCGTTTCCCTTTGGTATATCGTTACTGATACACTTATTCTTCTGGCTTCAGCGACCTATTTACCCCTGAGACGTTTGCTTTATACCTTATGTACCATTCTTGTTTCTAACGGAACCATTGCATTATTTGGCATTCGTTTGAAACCGCTTCAAGCACATGGTAGCAGTTTGTTCTCACTCCTTTTTACCCCACTTCGTGAATTAGAGATGATATGGGAGCAAAAGATACCCACTTTGTATTGGCATAAAGACCAATCCATGGCATCCCTGTTATGGACGGTCGAACCTTTAACCGATAGTTTACCATGACCGACCTGTGAGTCGCTTATTAACACCGGAATTGCCTTAACATGGCGATTCCGGTTTTTACATATCCTATGAGAAGAACCTAGTCGATTTTGCATAGAAACCTTGCGGTCTGAGCCATTTTATGTTAAGATTTTGCATTGTTGAATCATAGCGAATAGGGGGAACATCATGGGAAAGAAACAACGTTTAACAGTTACCCGTCGCTTAATTGCTCAGGGTCAATTACTGGTTAAACCCGGGCAGAAAGTAGAAAAAGACACGATTGTCGGGAAGCTGGATTATATACCCGGTCAAATGGTTCGATGCAATGTTGCAGATCAACTGGGCATCGCTCCGAAATACATTCACCGGAAAATCGTGCAAGATATAAACGATTGGGTAGATAAGGGAGATATACTGGCAAGAAACGATGAATGCTTTTTTGAAACGACCGTACTAAGCCCTACATCCGGATATGTGGCTTTAATCTCTAAATTCTTAGGCAATGTATTCATTCGTGAACCCCTTCCCGCTGGACCGAAAGAACCGATATGGCTGAGAGCAGAGGATTTTGGTTTATCAAAGCTGGCTTTTGCCGCTGGAACCACGATAAAGCAAGGTACTGTAGTGGATAAAGGTCGTGTTTTAGTTACCTCTAAACCACCGATACTAGCTCCTGCCGTGGGTCGAATTCGCGAGATTTCGGTCAATGGCGGTTATATCATTTTAGCTCCGCTTTACCAAGTGACAGAGCTGTATGCCCATCTGAACGGTACTGTGGTAGACCAACCCGACTCCTCCACCTTAGTAATTCAAGGGTATGGTTATCGTTATCCGGGTGTCATAGGGTATGGTGGTGAGCAAATTGGTATTCTAGAGGCAGTTTCCTCCAAGTCTGAGGATCTTGACACCTTCGATCTCCCCGCCGATATGAAAGGAAAGATTCTCATAGCCAGAGGTGGTATCACGCTGGAAGCATTGCGGGCGGTAGAGAAAGCAGGCATAAAGGGCTTGATTTTAGGAACAATTAAGCCCCATGTGCTCAAAGAGTATAGCCGTGAAGATATTTTAACCGTAATGGGTTCCCGAATGGACCTTCCATTTACCATTATTCTCATGCAAGGATTTGGCTGTGCGATGTCCAACGCTCTTTATCAAGAATTAGCCTCACACCATGGCATGAGCGCTTCCATAGATGGGAGTACTCAGTTACGCGCTGGTGTCGTACGCCCCGAAATTCTTATTGCTTTGGAAGAAGATGAACCACAACAGCTGGAACCGGTCAACACCGATAGAAATCTACATGTCAACGATTTTGTTCAACTCATTCGCGAACCACACTTTGGAGCAATTGGCCGAGTGGTTCAGCTTCGCTCTGAACTTCAAGCTACCGAAGCCGGAACGATGGCTGCCTTAGTACACATTCAATTGGAGGACGGAAGTTCTATACAGATACCAGTCCAAAATTGCCAGAAGATTGGAGGTGCTGTTTCTTGACCAAATACTTAAGCGAACAGGGCATCTCCTTAGCAAAATGCTGGGCACCTGCTCTAGAGAAAGTGCGCAAGGATATTTCTTGTCAAGATACGGCTCTGTTTAGCGGATTAGTGGCTTTTGCTGGAATCCACATGCATTTGTGGCCTTTATGGCTGCAACATTGCCGTGCATTCGGTTTAGAAGAGTCCTATTGTGACAGTCATTTAACTTTCAAAGATGCCCAAAAACCCAATCAACCATGGTTGTGTGTTTTTGTACCCTTTGGAGAGAACTCTTCAATGATGCACTTACAGGCTCCCGGGTTACGACAGGAAGTTAAACTCATTTCTGCTCTGCGCGAATCTTCTTTCCTGCAATTCATGAAAACATTGGACGAAAAAGGGCATGTTCTGGCTTATAATAAAGGAATTGAGATTTTATATGCGTTAGGTCACACTTATGCAAATAACGAACCACTGAGAATGCCCCTGATGCACTGGACGCGATTACTAAAGCAATGGCCGTTTTGGCACGAAAGCACTCACTCCATCGAGAGTGAAATGATGGAAATTGCCAAACAGTGGATGTCTCAGCGCGAATATACCGAAACCGCATTACAAGCCTTTCAATCATTAGCAGCATCTCTCTGGCAAACTTTACAGGAAGAAAACGTATTGCAGTGTGGACAAAATAAAAAGGGAATGTTCAGCTTCTTAAAATTTAAAAAAAGCGAAGATGCATTTTTAGGAAATCTTGCCTTCTATGGGGATCATCAGGCCTTTTGGGATCAAACTCAGAAGACTGGAAATGAGGTGCAATCATGATTTCATGGGAACGGATTGTAATCACAGATGTAGGAAGCACCACGACCAAGGCGTTGTATTTTGAAAAGCAACATCAACAATGGCAACTTATCGCACGAGGGGAAGCTGCGACTACCGTGGAAGCACCCGATGCCGATGTCATGGTAGGTGTCATTCGATCCATTGAGATGGTGGAACAACGCTGCAATCAATCACTACTTCAGGAAACAAATCAAGGAAAAGTGCTGAACGATATTCCCTACCTTTCTACCAGCTCTGCCGGAGGTGGTTTACAAATGGTTGTTTGCGGTCATGTTGGTCGTATTTCTGCAGAGAGTGCGCAAAGAGCAGCTTTGGGCGGAGGAGCTGTTTTGCTTGATGTATTTGCTGCCGATGATGGTCGAACACTTTTCCAACGCATGGAGCGCCTTCGGACCTTACGTCCAGACATGATTTTGCTTTCCGGAGGTGTCGACGGCGCAGAGCCCGGTTCCTTTATGATTGAAATGTGTGATTTCATTCGCTCTGCTCATCCAAAACCAAAATTTGGTTATCAATATACTCTTCCCATTATTTATGCCGGAACCTCAAAAGCAGTAGATTTAGTCGAAGACCTTCTGGGAGATCAATTCTCTCTCAAAATTGTAGATAATTTACGGCCTTCCTTTCAGGAAGAAAATCTTACTCCAACGAGGGAAGCGATTCATGAGCTTTTTATTGAGCATGTCATGTCCCATGCACCGGGTTATAGCCGTTTAAAAGACATGACCGCTATGGACTTATTGCCAACTCCCACTGCGGTGGGTGACATCCTTTGCCTTTATGCGACAAAAACAAAAAAGAGTATTCTATGTGTCGATATCGGTGGCGCAACCACCGACGTGTTCTCCGTGGTGAAAGGGCAATATGTACGCACCGTAAGTGCCAACTATGGCATGAGTTACAGCATTGGAAACGTTGCTTCCAGTGCCGGACTCGATTCCATCGCCTGTTGGATTCCCAATCACCAGCTGACCAATGATGATTTGCAAGAGCGTATCGGTAATAAATTGATTTATCCTACTTCGATACCTGCGACTTTACATGAACTATACATGGAACAAGCAGCTGGACGAGAAGCATTGAGGTTGTCTTTTTTGGATCATAAAGCCATTGCGAAAATACAGAAGCCCAAAGGTTTGTTCTCTAGCTCACTTGCTGAAACCGAAAAGGAAATCCACATCGACGATTTCGACATGATTATCGGGTCGGGTGGCGTTTTATCGAACGCGCCACATCGTGGACAAGCAGCCGCCATGCTCCTTGATGCCTTTCAACCCGTTGGTATTACCGAACTCATGGTAGACTCCATCTTTATGCTGCCACACTTAGGTGCCTTTTCTCATGCAGACGAAGCCGGTGCCTTAGAAATTCTCGAACGCGACTGCCTAATACCCCTTGGCACCTCGTTGGTGCCCCTTGGTTTCGGTTCACTAGGTCAACCT
The DNA here is from genome assembly GCA_937897315.1 of uncultured Bacillota bacterium. Lineage (GTDB taxonomy): Bacteria > Bacillota > JAAYKD01 > JAAYKD01 > JAAYKD01 > CALCNS01. The sequence goes on along the minus strand of CALCNS010000216.1, from coordinate 8,528 downwards.
GCTATAACGATTGAAGGAAAAACAAGCACGGGTCGTCTCTTAAAGCAAACCGGTAATTGGGGGGAACTCCTATCAATCCCTTTACAATCAAACGAAACGGCTTCGATAACCATCTCGCTTCACAACGGAGCCAAATGGCCTGCAGAACAAACTAAGGTTACTGTTCAAGGTGGAATTTCAGGCATTATGTTAGATTTGCGAGGAAGGCCTATGAATCAAGAAACATGGCCAAATCAAACCTATCAAAGTCAGTGGCTTCACAATTTATGTCAATAAGCAAGCAACCGGTGCATTTTCTGCACCGGTTGTTTGCTTATTGATTTAAAAATCTTTGAAGTTTCTCTAACGTCTCTATACTGATGACATGTTCCATACGGCAGGCATCGTTTTCTGCATTTGCTTCGCTGACCCCTAAAACATCGGTCAAAAACCGCTTCAATATGGCATGACGTTTGTAGACTGCTTTCGCAGTGCGGATTCCTTCATCGGTAAGTGTAATCTCAGCATATCTTTCCTGTTCCACTAAACCGCTCTCTTTGAGAACGTTCATCGCTTTGTTAACGCTAGCTCGAGAAACCCCTATGCGTTTGGCCACATCGACCGAGCGAACAGAGCCCCCTTCTTCTGAAAGCTCTAGCAAAGCTTCTAAATAATCTTGCCCGGAAGCGCTGATTTTCATGGTGCTTCTCCTCCTTCAAACAACGGTTGAATTGCTTGAACTCATTTTACCATGAAATCAATGTGTTTTCAAGGAATGATCGGAGCTCGTTTTATATAATGAGTATGCAACAAGTGGTGTGATCGTTCACCACAGGGCTCGCCAAGATACTCCCGATATAGTGCATCTATGGATGGATTTGCATGTGATTCACGAAGTACTTTGCTCTCATCTTCTTCATATAATGCCTTCATACGTTTCGAGCGAACTTCTGGGTCATGGCTGCGGGGTTGACCCCCTCCGGTGATACACCCACCGGGACAACCCATCACTTCCATAAATAAATAAGGAGAATTGCCCGCTTGGATTTGATCCATGAGTACTCTTGCACCGTGAAGTCCGCTCGTCACTACAACCTTCACGTGAGCTCCTTCCAAGGCATGATATTGTGGCAGTAGGTCTTGCAAAACAAGGGTGGCTTCCTTTACTTCATCCATTCCTCTAATGGATTCCACATGAAGCTTGGCAAAAGGTAAGGGTCGTCCGGACAATACGGTATACACTGTTCTCAATGCTGCTTCCATCACTCCACCCGTGACACCAAAGATATCTGCAGCCCCGGTAGAGAACCCCATGGGCTGATCAAAAGGAATGTCCTTTAGTTGACGAAAATCGATGCCGGCTTGTCGAATCATTCTTCCCAGTTCTCGAGTGGTCAATACCGCATCTACATCCTTCAACCCATCATGGATCATTTCTTCACGCGTAATTTCGAACTTTTTGGCTGTACACGGCATCACAGATACGACGAAGATTTTTTTGGGATTGATCCCCAGTTTCTCAGCATAGTAACTTTTGGATAAGGCTCCGAGCATCATATGAGGAGATTTACAGCTTGATAAGTGATCCAGCAGATGGGGATATTGGTGCTCAACGAACTTAATCCAACCTGGCGAACAACTTGTTATCATGGGAAAGGCTGCCGGCTGACCTTCAAGACTTTTCAGCAAACGGTGAAGTAATTCGGTTCCCTCTTCCAAAATGGTTAGGTCTGCAGCCCAATTTGTATCAAATACATCATCGGCTCCCAATGCTTTCATGGCGGCAGCCAATTTCCCGGTGACACGAGTTCCTACCGGATAATCGAACAACTCACCAATGGCCACTCGTATTGCGGGTGCACACTGCATGACGACTCGAACATTGGGGTCATGAAGGGCTTGCCACACTATTTCGGTGGCATCGGTGCCTTCCAAAGCTCCTACCGGGCAAACAATGGTACATTGACCGCAATTGGCGCAGTTGACTTGCGCCAAAGGTAACTCCATAGCAGGCGCCACCACAGACTGGAACCCCCTGTTCTGAACCCGTATCGCCCCAACTCCTTGAATATCTTGACAAACCGTCACACATCGTTGGCACAAAATACATTTCGATGTATCTCGTACAATGGATGGACCTTCGTCCTTGGCGGAGCGAGAAGAAGTTGTTTGGAACAACGATTGCGTCACACCCAACTCTCTTCCTAATTCCTGAAATTCACATTCGAGATTTCTGTTACAGCGCAAGCAATCTTGATGATGATCCGACAGGAGCAGTTGATACAGCATCTTGCGGGCATCCTGGACTTTCTTTGAATGGGTAAAAACCTGCATACCTTCTCGCACTTCTGTCACACAAGCTGCCATTAGGGTTTTTGCACCGACTACCTCTACGCTACAAATACGGCATGATCCTGTACTATGTAGACCCTCCATGTAGCAAAGATTTGGGATGCGAATATGATTCTGTTTCGCCGCCTCCAAAATCGTTGTGCCTTCCAACACCGATATGCTTTGACGCTTAATAGTACATTGAATCATAATGCCCTCCTATCGCAATGCAAACAGCGCATGGCTTCTGCGATTGCATTGATCTTATGATATCCTTTGACGACTTCTTCAAAACTTTTCACACGCCTCTCCGGAACCAATACTTCTTTCTCAAATTGCGTATGGAACACAATTTCATCCGAATCCACGATTTCTGGAATTTCGATGGGCTCACCTTTGTTGAGAATTCCTTTACCACCAAGATATTTGTCCATGGCCATGGCTGCTCGTTTTCCATCGGCTATCGCTCGAATCACATCATCCGGACCTCTGGCCACATCACCACCAGCAAAAACACCCGGCATACTGGTCATTTGGGTTTCAGCATCAATGACAAAAGTCCCCCAAGCAGTCCGTTGAACTTCTTGCTTTCCTACGAACGGTAAATCCGCATATTGACTCACTGCTGGAATCACAGTTGTGACTTCCAATCGGAAACGAGACCCTTTTACTTCCACCGACTTTCTGCGTCCACTGGCATCAAATGCACCCAATTCCATGCGCACCATTTCCAGCTCACGCACACGCGCTCTATGATCTCCCCAAATTTTCACCGGAGCGGCCAGCTCCATGATTTCAATACCCTCTTCCAACGCTTCAACCACTTCTTCATGATATGCTGGCATGGCATCAATTGTACGTCGATAAACAATCACGACTCGACTTGCTCCTAAACGTACGGCTGTTCTTGCAGAATCAATGGCAGTGTTTCCTCCACCAATGACTGCAACGGTTCCGGTTAAACGTTTGATTTTTTGGAAATGAACATTCTTGAGAAAACGGATACCGTGAATCACTCCATCTAATTCTTCTCCCGGAATCTGAACCTTTTGAGGATATTGAGTTCCTGTTGCCACATAAACAGAATCGTATTGATCTTGTAACGTTTTAAAATCGATATCGCGACCGATCTCCACCCCATATTTAATCTTAACACCGGCTTTCACAATGAGATCAATCTCATGGCTCAAAACATCTTTGGGCAATCGATACTCGGGGATTCCATAGGCCAATACCCCTCCGGCAATCTGTTCTGCTTCAAATATATCGACATCATAACCCAAACGCACCAAATAGTATCCACATGTTAATCCCGATGCACCCGCACCAATAATGGCAATTCGCCTCCCATTGCGTGGGGCAGTCCACTGAAGCATGTTGGAAGTTTCGTGTTTAAACGCATAGTCTGCAACAAAACGTTTCAGATCGCGTATGGCTACTGCTTCATCTACCGTTCCCCGACGGCACTTTTGCTCACAGGGACGTGTGCAAATCCGACCACATATCGCAGGTAACGGGTTTTCTTGCATAATCAAACGATACGCATCGAGAAATCTCCCTGAAGCGACCAATGCAACATAACCAGGAACATTGACATTCGCTGGGCACGTGTTTTCACAAGGTGAAATGAATAATGAGGCACAGACCCCGGCATGGCAATATTTCTGAAGAATGTGTTCTTCATACTCCTCTCTAAAATACCGAATCGTAGATAAGATGGGATTGGCTGCCGTTTGTCCTAAGCCACATAGTGCCGTCTGTTTCAAGGTCTCGCCGATTTCCTCTAACAGTTCTATATCCCCTATTTTACCTCTGCCTTCTGTAATGTTTTCTAAGATTTCCAACATGCGCTTGGTCCCAATGCGACACGCAGCGCATTTTCCACAGGATTCATCGCGAATAAAGTCCATGAAAAAGCGAGCGGTGTCTACCATACAGGTATCCTCATTCATGACGATTAGGCCACCGGAGCCCATAATTGCCCCTAGTTGGCTCAATGCTTCATAATCGGCCGGTGTATTCAGCGCTTCTTTCGTCACACAACCGCCGGAAGGACCTCCAATTTGCACTGCTTTAAAGGCTTTGCCATCTCGAATTCCCCCACCGATTTTGTAGACAATATCTCCAATGGAAGTACCAATGGGAACCTCTATAATTCCGGTGTTCACCACTTGCCCAGCCAAAGCAAACACTTTAGTTCCGGTCGCTTTCGGTAAGCCGAATCCGGCATACCACGCTCCACCTCGGCGTAGGATTTTGGGAATATTAGCAATGGTTTCTACATTATTAATGATGGTAGGTTTCCCAAATAACCCGGACTGGAAGGGGAAGGGGGGTTTCTGCCTCGGTTCTCCTCTTTTTCCTTCAATACTCGCCATGAGAGCGGTCTCTTCTCCGCAAACAAATGCTCCTGCACCAATGCGGATTTCCAGAGCAAATGAGAAATTGGACCCGAAAATATGGTCTCCCAGTAAGCCCATCTGTTTTGCCTGTTTCATCGCCTCGGTCAGACGCTCGATGGCAATGGGGTACTCGGCACGAATGTACACATATCCCTTATTGGCTCCTATGGCGTATCCTCCTAAAGCCATTCCTTCAATTACGGCGTGCGGGTCACCCTCGATGATGCTCCGGTCCATAAAAGCACCCGGATCTCCTTCATCTGCATTACAGACCATATATTTCTGCTCGCCTAATTGATCATGCCCGGCTTGCCATTTGATACCGGTCGGGAAACCAGCTCCTCCTCTACCACGCAACCCCGACGTTTTCACTTCGTTGATAATCGATTGCGGAGTTTGTTGCTTTAAAGCAGAGGCCAATGCCAAATAACCATCTCTTGCTATGTATGCTTTGATGTCATTGAAATCAATTTGACCACAGTTATCTAATACTATTTTCAGCTGAGCTTTGTAGAACTCAATGTCATCCATACATGTCACATGCCTCTCCAAAGAAGCGTCGAAAAAAGTATACTCTTCTAGAATCTTTTGCTCTTTCAAATGCGACTTGACAATGGCTTTCGTCTTTTCAGGGGTCAAATTGGTATAGAATGTCCGCTCAGGCAACACCAGAATCACCGGTCCTACCGCGCATAAACCCATGCAACCGGTTACCGTCACCAGAACATCGTCTGAAATTCTTTCCTCTACTAAAGATTCCTGAAGAGCAGCGACGATTTCCTGACAATGAGAAGAGACACACCCAGCTCCCCCACAGACCAACACCTGATATCGAAAAGTGGCAAGATGTCTTAGATACTCTTCTTTCAAAGAAGATAGTTGTTCGACATTTTCAATCTTGCTAATCATGAACTCCTCCCTCCTTCATATTGCTGAAGAATGGAATCGACTTTGTTAGGATTGACCTGGCGGAACACCTCATCATCAATCATCATAGCGGGTGCTAATCCGCACGCTCCAATACATCGGGCAATTTCCAAGGTAAACTGGCCATCTGCAGTCGTTTCTCCAAGGTTTACTTGAAGCTTGTGTTGAAGTGTTTCTACTAGCTTTTTTCCACCTCGAACATAGCAGGCAGTTCCCAGACAGACTCTAATGATGTGTTTCCCTCGCGGTTTGGCGGAAAAGAATGAGTAAAAGGATACCACTCCCGATACTTCACTAACAGGAATACTTAACTTTTCTGCAATAATACACTGCAACGTCAAGGGAATGTGCCCTGCGATTTGTTGAGTGCCATGCAAAATCTGAATCAAATTTTCGGGACGATTACCATAGAGATCGATTAGATTTAGAATTTTCTCCAACTCCTGTGAATCCGGTATTTTTTTTACAACTTGTTCCACTTGTGACACCTGCATCTTGTTCCCCCTCTTCATTGACCTAAAATGGTTTTTAAAAGACTTTAGAGAATTCACAATCTTTCGTATGGTTTGTGATTTATTTCTCTATTAATCTCTATTTCTGGATGAATATGGCAAACTCCTTCAGGTTTTTTCTCAAATTCAAGAAAAGTTTCACAGCACAAAAAAGAGTCGCAGAAGGGGAATGTATCCCTCTTCTGCGACTCAGTTAGTTTGAAGTTATTATCTGCCTTTCCCGCGACTGGTTATCATGATTTTGCCGGTAACCTCGTCTCCTTGGAACAAATAGATTTGATCATGTAAGTTTGCTGTGGTACAGCTGTGCCCGGGAATATACCAAACTTTATCGTTCAACTTTTTGCCGTGATTGGCTACTCGAATGGCACCATGTTCTTCACTAAGATTAATGGGGGCTTCCGGGGAGAAGCCGATAAACTTCGGTAATCCTTGATCGACTCCCACCGATTTTACTCCCGCATCGGTCACCACCAGTTCCGGACCGGTGCTAATGACCGTTGAAAGCACAAACAAGCTATGTTCGAACGGTAACGTCATTTTTGCATAAGAAGCATCCATAAAAATATAGGTGCCTGCTTGTAATTCTGTATAAATTTTCGGATTCCCTTTTAAAAGTGCGGTACCGGTACTGCCTCCACTCACTTCTTTGACCGGAATTCCTTGATCCAACAAATACTTCTTCAAGATGACAAGATTTTCATCGGTCACGCCAGACTCGTGTTTCCGCTTATCGGCATCAAATTCATGTGAAAGCTGACCGGCGTAAGCTTGGATACCATCAAAGCTTAGGTGCGGTTGAGCCATCACGCATTTTGCCAGTGTGGCAACGGATTCTAAGGAAGTGACTCCACATCGTTTCATACCGACATCAAATTCCACATACACATGAACCAAAGAATTGGCTGCCGCAGCCGCCGTTTCTAAAGCTTGAATGTTTTCTTCATGGTCAACACAAACAGTCAGTTTACAACGATTGGCCAAGTGAGCTACCCGAGCTAGTTTAGAGGGCTGTACAATTTGATTGGCAATGAGAATATCCTCTATGCCCGCATCGGCCAAATCTTCTGCTTCGCCTAGTTTGGCACAAGTAATACCTTTTGCCCCATAGGCAATTTGCTTGCGGGCGATCTCAACCGATTTATGCGACTTGTAATGTGGTCGTAGTGCCATTCCGCTTCCGTCAATTAATTCCATCATGCGCTTAAGGTTGTTATTGAATTTCACTTCATCTAAGATCAAAACCGGAGTTTCTAATTGATTCAGTTTCAAAGTTTCCACCCTTTCTCTTCTTTTAAGGATATTATATCATGAAAGTAAGCAAGAGCAAGCATAGCTGAAGGAAAAGGCATATCTTTTGGCAAACACAATAGCATGATATGAAAGGCGGCGATGGGCATGAGGACCTTAATCATCGGAGTTGCCGGAGGAACCGGATCCGGGAAAACTACCTTAACCAGACAGTTGGCCAAGCGATTTGGAGAAGATTTGTGTGTCATGTATCATGATAATTATTACCGCTGCCATGATGAGCTGACCTATGATCAACGGTGCCTGTTGAATTACGATCACCCCGATGCCTTTGAGACTGATATGTTGGTTCAGCATTTGCATACCTTAAGACAAGGACACAGCATATTCTGCCCGGTTTACGACTTTACACAACATAATCGTTCCAAAGATACTATACAAGTTCAGCCGAAGCCGATTATTGTTATCGATGGTATTCTCATCCTACAAGACCCGGATTTGCGAGATATGATGGACATAAAAATATTCGTCGATACCGACGCCGACGTGCGTATTCTTCGCCGAATCGAACGCGACCTCAATCAACGCGGAAGAACGTTGGCTTCGGTACGCGATCAATACTTATCGACAGTAAAACCCATGCATGAACGCTTTGTGGAACCAAGCCGACGATTTGCTGATATTGTCATACCCGAAGGTGGCCGTAATCGAGTCGCTATAGAAATGCTCTTGTTGCGTTTGAGGGCTCACATCGAAGAAGTAGAAGAACGAATACCGGAATAGAGGTTTTTTATCATGAAGTTTCTCATCGCTATGGACTCTTTCAAAGGCAGTTGCAGTAGTTTAGAAGCAGGTACTGCTGTGGAAACGGGAATCCGCAGGGTATTCCCTCATGCACATTGCACGGTGCTACCCATCGCCGATGGTGGCGAGGGGACCGGTGCTGCATTGGCATCCGCTTTGGGTGGAACTCTCCGTTGGGTTTGCGTTCAGGACCCCCTTGGTCGAGACATACAAGCCCCTTTTGTTCTCCTACCCGATGGAACCGGAGTCATAGAATTGGCTTCCGCCTCTGGGTTAACTAGGATTTCCGAAGCGGAACGAAACCCATTGACGACCTCTACCT
>CALCNS010000215.1 GCA_937897315.1 uncultured Bacillota bacterium | reverse complement strand
GGCCATGGGCGAGGTGAACGGCACAAACGAGGCTACCTTCATCAGCATGGTCTCAACATTTCCGCTGGACATAGAGAACATGGAAACCATAAACGCTCCAATAAACGTAAAGGTAATCGGCATCACCGCCGTGTTAATGTCTTCTACCTTCGAAACCAGCGATCCAACCGCTCCATAGAGAAACGCGTAAATGAAAAATCCCAATAAGAAGAATAATATGGTAAATAGCAGTATCTCCACCGGCATGTTGAAAATAGAGTTGACGATGGGATTCCCTTCCCAATCGCTTTTGGTGAAATTGAAGCTCACGAATGAGCTGCCCAAAATGACTACCATTTGTAACAACCCAGCCAAACCCGACCCTAGTACCTTGCCGAACATCAAACTGGTGGGGTTAGCGCTGGTAATCAGCAACTCCATGGCGCGCGAGCTCTTCTCGCTGGGCACCCCAGTCGCCACCAATTGCCCATAGAGCATAATTGCCATATACAGGGCAAAAATCAAAATATAGGTATAAAAGAAGTTGCTCATTTGGTCTTTGCCAGTCTGCACCACTTCCCCTTCAATCTGGGTGTATAGCACCCCACCGGCTTGCTCAGGTGTTAGCCCCAAAGCAGATAGCCGGTCGAAGCGGTGTTTCTCCAGCAGCAGCTGGTTCATTTCACCGCGGGGACTATCATACATGCCTACGTTCTTCACAATATACGTATAGTTCGTGGGGCTATGCAGCACAATGGCCGCACTGGCGCGATCTGTGTTCACGGCTTCTTTCAGATCTTCCATGCCAAGCGAGCTCAGTTGAATGTCTTTGTGCATCCATACATTTTGGAAGTATTGGCGACTGGTTTCGGGGTCTTGCCCGCTTTGGTCCACGAGGAGCACCATGGCTTTGGTCTCGTTTCCAGGAGATGGCTGTGGGTTCGGCTCGACCGTATTCGGCGTCGTCCACAAGGTGGAAATGCGCGGAAAAAAGAGCACGCCGGCTACGACCACGACCATGACGAGGGTGATGCCGACAAATATCTTGTTTTTCAGGTAATCCGAAAATTCAAAGTGTAGAATGTTTAAAAACTGTTTCATTAGATACGGCCCTCCGTGTATTCGACAAAGATATCGTTGAGCGAGGGTTCGAAGACCTTGATTTCGTCGATATCGGTGTGTAACTGGGCGAGTTTGGCCAGTAGGTCGCCTTTGTCGGCGGCGTTGGCAAGGGTGACCCAGAGCAACCCGTCTTTGATGTGGCTGGGGAAGTCGAGGCGGCTACGAATGCTTTCGAGTTGAGTAGAGCGGATGAGGATGGTGCGGCGGTCGTAGCTGCGTTTGATTTGCTCGATATCGCCAGCGAGGACGATGTTACCGCCGTTGAGGATGGCGATGTCGTCGCAGAATTCTTCGATGTAATTCATTTGATGTGAGGAAAAGAGCACGATTTTGTTCTTGGCGATTTGTTCTTTGACGATGTCTTTGAGCATCATTGCGTTGACCGGGTCGAGTCCCGAGAAGGGTTCGTCGAGGATGATGATTTGGGGATTGGCGATGAGGGTGGCGACGAGTTGTATCTTTTGCTGATTGCCTTTGGAAAGAGTATCGAGGCGGCGTTTCAGTGTATCGGTCATTTCCATGCGAGCGGCCCAGTGTTCGGCGGATGCTTTGGCAGAGGATTTGCTCATACCTTTAAGCATACCAAAGTAGATGAGTTGTTCGAGAATGATCTTTTTGGGGTAAAGACCGCGTTCTTCGGGCAGGTAGCCAATGGTGATTTTCTTGCGATCGATGGGTTGACCGTCTAGTAATACTTGTCCCTCATCCGGTGGAAACACGCCCATGATGATGCGGATGGCGGTGGTTTTGCCGGCACCATTGCGACCAAGAAGACCAAGGGCTTTGCCGCTTTCGGCGTGCAAGTGGATGTTGTTAAGCACCAGGTTGCTACCGAAGGATTTGCTGATTTGTTGAATCGTAAGCTGCATAAAAACCTCCGTATGTCTTGAACAAATTAGTGAAGAAACGAACTAACGTTGTTGTTATACCACTTTGGCAAATCTTTGTCAATATTCAGCGGATTTACCACTTAGGGGACAGTCCCCTCACTGGCGAATATTTACCACTTAGGGGACTGTCCCCTAAGTGGTAAATGCAGAAGGGTTGTGTGTGATTTTGTCGAATAGTGGAGTATGATTTGAGAAAGGATGAGGTTTATGCGTAAGCGTTTTGTGGCGGTCGTTTTATTGGTCGCATTATTGGCGGTCTGGCTTCCCGCGCCACCCCGAGTGGAGGCCGCGATTCTCCCTACTCCTACCCCTATCTCCCTGCAAAACATTCAATACACCTACCAGCCCCGCGTCAAACAGCTCAACCTCGCCACCGCGACCCGCTTAGGCGACACTCTGCTGTGGCCCGGCGCGGAGCTTACCCCCGGCGACATCGTCGTCGATAACACGCTGCAGACCAGCTTAAAGGTGCTGCACCGTCTCGGCTCAGGCCAGTACCTGGTCGCCACCCCTACCCTGTACGAGCTCTTTCGCGAGCTCACCATCCCCCGCCAGGTGCTGGTACCAAACGAAGCCAACATCACCGAGTTTGGCGTAAAAGGGATAGCCCTCGACACCTTTCTCGCTCAACAAGCTGCCCAAGCACCCGGTAACACCCAAACCACCTTCAGCGCCAGTGGCCCCGCTCTCATGCAAGAAATCAAGGCCATCTTCGCCCATCGCGGCACCAAAATCTACACCTACAATGGCGTATACCACTTCAAGCCCTTTGGCACCTCCAGCGATACCGTCAAGCTCGCCTTGCGCGGTGCTGTTGGGGTCAGCCCCGGCATTGTCGCTGAATATTCCCTTTTCGATGGCTACGAATTTGGCTTTGTGGACGCCGCCCAGTTTATTGAGCTCAACATGATGTTCGACCTTACCATCGAAGAAGAGTTGTATTTGCCCATCTTCGCCGTCACCGTGCCCATCCCCGGTTTGGGCGGCATTAAGCTGGGTGTCTACCTTGTTGTCGATGTCAATGGTGACATCACTCTCACCGTCAAGGCCTCCGAGGGCATCCTCTCCACTGCATCGGTCCATGGCGGCACCAGCTTTGGCGTGCCCACTTCTTTCCACATCGACACCGATTATGACCACTATTTCGACGCCGAATGCGACCCCATGGGCCAAATCGAAGCCGGTCTCTACATCACGCCCCTGATCCACTTGGAGATTCTCGACGTCGATGTCTTTGGCGCGCAACTCCGCCTGGGCTTTTTCACCTACGCCCACGTCGACCAAACCACCATGAACTACGGCGTCGATTTCGTCCTGCACGCCTTTGTGGTCATCCTTGACGACCGCACCGACCTCTTCAAGCTAAATCTACCCATTTTGCAGCGTTACAAGAGCTTCAACCCCGCCGATGACGTGATTTTTTACTTCAGTCGCCTCTGTGTTTATCAGGACCGCATCAATCTCGCCGCGTTTACCAAGCGCATGGCCGGTGCGTCTTCGACCAATGCCACGCCTTTTAGCGACAAAGAACCCTTTGCTTGGCGCAACATCGAGATACTTCTGTATCGCAACGGCACCGATGCAAAGGGTGGCACGGCTACTCCCAATCAAACCATTGTCGTGCAAACAGATGGCCAGGGTGCAGCAAGTGTAGATTTGTCCGCGGTGGACATTCAAAAAGGCGACAGAGTGATGGTAAAAGCCCCGGGTTTCACCGGACAAACCGACTTAATCCCTGCGGTCACCCCCTTTGGTGCCGAGAAACTGCCCGGGCAATCGGATTTCTACGGCGATAGCAAAGTTTGGGCCGATTTCTTTGAGGAGAAAGTCACTTTCAACGGGTTAAGTGGACCCGATTTAACCGTGCTCGATGTGCCCAATACCGAATTGACTTTTCAGACGCAAAAGTGGATCCGCTACCAAGGTCCGGTCAAGCTCTTCTCGACCAGCACCATTACACAGGAAACCGAAACCGCTTGGATTGTGGCCAACGGGGTGGACAAAGAGTATCATCCTTGGGCAAACGGCAGTTTTAACGGCGTAAATACCACTGTGAATCAACCTTACAACATCAAACCCAACCACGAGATCCGCTGGCAGGTCAATGTCGATGGCTATATCTACGGCACCTACGAACCCACCGGTGCAGGTGGTCATTTGACCTCGCATTGGGTGAGTGTGCACCGAGTCATTGAAGACGAACCGATCATGCTTTACGATTTGGAGGGGCATTTCATTGGCATTCGCCACCAGGTCGCGTTGCATGTGGTGGCGGTCAATCGGGCCGGCAGTCGCACATATACAGGGTCGGCAGATTTGCAAATTAGCTTGGGAAAAGTGTCTGCCGATTATGTGCAGACCTTTGAAAAAGACAAAACCATCATCGATTTGGGATATGTGAAGTTCCCTGCAGCCAATGTTCGCTATCCGCTTCATTATGAATACTATACCAGTCCCGAATTTGCGGAGCCACTGTTTGAGATGAGCGGCGAGCCCACCTTGCTGGTTTCGGCAGCCAATAATCAGACACTCAGCCAGGTACCGTTGCCGCAAGGGGCGGTGAGTATGGCGCACTACTTGTGGATTTGGGAGGAGCGCGTG
>CALCNS010000214.1 GCA_937897315.1 uncultured Bacillota bacterium | reverse complement strand
ACCACCGAGATCTACACTCTTTCCCTACACGACGCTCTTCCGATCTGGAAAAGGATACATGGCTCGCGGGGGTGCATTCAAAGAACTCGACGTCGCGATTGCCTTTCATCCTGCCAATGTCAACGGCTTGACCCTTGGCCATAGTCTGGGGTTGAACTCCTTCAAATTCAATTTCCGTGGCCGTACCGCTCATGCAGGCGGAGATCCACATAACGGTCGTAGTGCACTAGATGCCGTGGAACTCACCAATGTAGGGGCAAACTACTTACGAGAACACGTGCCAACCGACGTACGCATCCATTATATGATTACCAACGGGGGCATGGCACCGAACATTGTCCCGGACTATGCCCAAGTTTGGTATTATGTTCGCGCACCGAAACGCGAAATGGTCGAAGAAGTCTATCAGCGCTTGATCAAAGTCGCCCAAGGTGCCGCCATGATGACCGAAACGTCTCTGGAAATTGACTTTTTAGGTGGATGTTACCCGACTCTGACCAACAAAGTGTTAGCCAATGTCATCCACGAAGCCATGAAAGAAGCTCCCAAAGAGGAATATACCGAAGAAGAGGTTGCTTTCGCCCGTGCACTAAACGAAGTCACACCCAAAGAAGCCGCCGCCATGCGTAAACAACTCCACATTCCGGACGGAGTTGAGATTTTTAATGAGGTTCTACCCATCGATACCAGCAACGAATTCGGCTCTACCGACGTCGGCGACGTGGGGCATATCGTACCTACCGTTTATTTCTATGGGGCTTCATACAATTTCGCCGCTCCGGGACATAGCTGGCAAATCACTGCCTGTTCCGGATCCACGATTGGCGAGAAAGGCATGCTGTTCGGTGCACGAGCCATGGCCTTGTTTGGAAGCAAACTCCTGCATAACCCAGAGCTGGTCGCCCAAGCCCAAGCCGAATTCAAACAAGCTATGAATGGCAAAACCTATAAATGCCCCATCCCCGACGATTTGCCTGTGCCGGGAACCACCAAATAAAGTGAGGTGTAGCATGCTTTCCAAAGAAACCTTAGCAAACTCCTTGGTTACCATTCACCTCGACCGATTTCGCCGTAACGTTCAAAGGGTTCAAAACCATCTGGGTCCTGATGTGGAACTCATGTACACCGTCAAGTCCGGAGGTTATGGACACGGATTAAAAGAGATGGCCGCTTATGCGGTTCAACATTGCGGTATCCGCAAGCTAGCAACTGCCACCATATCGGAAGCGGTTGAGCTACGACAAAATGGCTACCGTGGGTATCTCATGGTCTTAGGAGGCATCCCCAAATCGGCCTTTGCAGCCATTCCGGAAATGGACTTGGTCACCGGATGTTACAACGCGTCCTTGGCTCGCGAGCTGAACCGAGTAGCCGAGCAAGCCGGAAAGAAAGTGGAAATTCATATCAAACTCGATACCGGCATGCATCGCTTGGGAGTAGCTCCGGGCGAGGAATTGCAACAGCTCTTAGATGTTCTCAAGACTCTTCCGTTTTTACACGTCAATGGTGTCTATTCTCACTTGGCCAATGCCGATGAAGCCGATTGTGTTGTCACCAATCAGCAGCTCGACTTGTTTGACCAGGGTGTCGTACAGGTTCGAGAAAACGGGTTTCATCCGCTTTGGTTGCATACAGCCGGTAGCGATGCCATTATCACCGGTACACGCTGTCACTATAATCTGGTGCGACCGGCTGCCATTCTTTATGGCTACGATACAGCCGAAGGGGAATTTAACCGACTCAGTGTAGAACCCGTGCTAAGCTGGACTTCCATCGTCACCAATGTTCGCTGTGTAGCGGAAGGAGAAGGCGTGGGTTATAGCGCTTTTTTTCAAGCAAAACGAGATAGTCTCATTGCAGTTGCAGCTTTCGGCGCCAGCGATGGCTACTTACGCAATTTAGTTGGCAAAGACCCCCAAGAAAACGGCTTTGTGCTAATTCGTGGTAAACGTGCACCTGTTGTAGCGATTTGCATGGACCAGACCATGATTGATGTGACCGATATTCCAAATGTCGGCATAGGTGATACAGTGACCCTCATCGGACAAGACGGCGAAGAGAGCATCGATGTCTATGAGTTAAAAGCTCGCAGTAAGACCACCATTGGCTATGTGCTAGCAGCTATTTCACAAAGACCGCTCCGCGTTTATAAAGAATTTGACAAAATATAGTAGAAGTATGGTATAATAGAGTTACTACATATAAGGAGGGATTTTCATGAAAGACCAATGCGATTGGAAAAAAGTAATGATTACCGTTGCTAAAATTATCGCCTTTCTGGCGTTCTTAAATCTGGTCGGTTTTATGATCGGAAAAGGAATTCAAAAGGCGATGAAGCTAAGCAAAAAAGCCAAACACGCTGCAAAAAAAGAAGACAAAGAAAAATGTGACTGCGACTGCCACGATGAAGAGGACGAAGAATGCTGTTGCGACAAGCATGATGAGGAGCACGTGGAAGAAGACGACGGTTGCGACGGTTACTGCTGCGAGGATGAAGAAGAGGAAGAAGAAGCTCCTTGCGAAACCACTCCCAGCTGCACCTGCAAAGAAGGCGAAGGCTGCACTTGTGAAGATCCTTGTGCAGAGGAAGAAAAGAAGCCTGTGTAAACATTCAACGAAAAGATCGGCGATGGAAACCTCCATCGCCGATCTTTTATTATTCTCTGTTTCTATTTATGCACCGCTTCATAAGCCTCTTGGTCCTTAAATTGCATTTCGTAAAGCTTCCTGTAAATTCCATCTTGTTGCAACAAGTCCAAGTGACTTCCCGATTCCACAATATGACCCTGGTCCAAGGCATAAATGCGGTCGGCATTGCGAATGGTCGATAATCTGTGGGCAATCACCAAGGCAGTTCGACCGGTTAAGAGTCGATCCAGTGCTTTCTGAATGAGTAATTCAGTGTAGGCATCTACCGAAGAAGTGGCTTCATCCAAAATCAAAATGGCTGGGTCCGCCAGTAGGGTTCGGGCAAAAGAAATGAGTTGACGCTGCCCCACCGAAAGTCTTGAACCACGTTCCTGTACTTGGGTATCGTAGCCGTCTGGCAAACGCATGATGAAATCATGAGCATTCACCGCCTTGGCCGCGTCGATGACCTCTTGGTCACTCGCTTTCGGTTTGCCATATCGAATGTTATCGCGCACGGTCCCGGAGAAGATGAACGTATCTTGCAAAACGATTCCCAATTGGCTCCGTAACGACTGCAAGGTTACCTGACGGATATCTTGGCCATCAATATAGATCGCTCCCCCCTGGGGGTCGTAGAAGCGACAGAGTAGATTGATGATCGAGCTTTTTCCGGCACCGGTCGCACCCACAAAGGCCACCGTATCCCCTTTTGGAATCGTAAAATTGATATCAAACAAAACCTGCTGACCCACATTGTAGGAAAAATCTACATGCCGGTACTCGACTTCACCAACAATCGGTTGCAATGCGGTCGCGTGATCTTCGTTTTGCACATCGGGGACTTCATCCATGTACTCAAAAATTCGCTCTAAGGAGACCCCGGCAGACTGGATAGTGGTTAAAACATTTGACAAATCGCGAATGGGTTGGAAGAACCGCGTCACATATACCAAGAAAGCACTGACTGTGCCAACGGTCATCCCACCAATGTTCCTAACAATGAAAATCCCACCAAAGCCCAATACCAAAGCTGTACCAAGAGCACCAATCAATTCCACGATGGGGAAGAAAGCAGAATGCAAGACTCCGGCCTTCATGGTGGCTTGGAAATTACTCTCATTGACTGCATCAAATCGGTCGGCATTCTGATCTTCACGGGTAAACGATTGAGTGACCTTGATACCAGAAATGCTCTCTTGCAAATTGGCATTGACATCTGCAATGGTTCGGCGCACCACAAAATACGCGGCTCGCATTTTTTGAGTAAAATATAAGGTGGTAACCAAGATAATCGGCACAGTTAAAAAAGTAATCAGAGCCAAGCGCCAGTTCATGGTCAGCATAATGACGATAATCGTAATCAGTGTGAAGATATCGTTAATGATATTCGTGAGACCAGAGGTCACCAACTGATGTAAGGCATCGATATCGTTGGTCAAGCGCGACATAATTCGTCCCGCTTGCCACTTATCGTAAAACTTCAATCCCAAATTTTGCAACTTCACAAATAAATCTTGGCGTATGTCAAAGATGATGTCTTGACCTACTTTCGACATCAGGTAGGTCTGCCAATAGGTAAAGAACCAGTTGCCAGCATATGCCACAATGTAGATTAGGACCATTTGGTTGATGACCTGCATGTTTTTGGCCACCATACCGTTATCAATGGCATATCGCAGAAGTGTTGGGGCAATTAAACTCGTCGTCGAAGTCAAGAGCATGCAAATTATAGATATGATGGTCTGACCTAAATAATGCTTCACGTAACCCCATAAGCGAATAAACAATCGATGATCTAACTCCGATAACGGTTTTTGAGCGTCGTCGCTTCCCATCATTCCTCTCATACCCATGTCTATTCACCTCCATTTCCACGAGCAGGGCTACCAGACACAAGAGGTGTTTCCTCCTGAGGTCTTAACTGCATTTGGTAAATTTGATGATATATTCCACCCTCTTCTTTGAGCAACTGCTCATGAGTACCTTCCTGCGCAATACGCCCCTTATCCAAAACGAGGATGCGATCGGCGTTACGAATGGTGGAAAGGCGTTGAGCAATCACGAAGGTGGTACAGTTTTCGGTCAACTTGGCAAAAGCCTGTTGAATCGCTCGCTCTGTTTCCGTATCCACACTGGAGGTAGATTCATCGAGAATTAGTACTTTCGCTTCCATGAGCAAGGCACGAGCAATCGCCATGCGCTGTTTTTGCCCACCGGATAATCCAACACCTCGTTCACCCACTACGGTATCATACCCTTGAGGTAGGGTCATAATGAAATCGTGAATTTTCGCGGCTTTGGCTGCATCGATGATTTCTTCTAAACTGGCTTCAGGTCTGCCATAAGAGATATTGTTTCGTAAACTATCATTAAACAAAAATGTCTCTTGCAAAACAATCCCGATTTGTCGTCGCAACGAATCTATGGTCACATCGCGCAAATCGTGATTATCGATTAAAACCCGGCCTTTTTGCGGGTCATAAAAGCGAGGAACTAGGTTGATGAGGGAACTCTTACCCGAACCGGTAGATCCCAAAATGGCAATGGTTTGCCCGGGTTGCACATCGATATTGAGCTCTTCCAAAACAAATATTCGATTGTCATAACTGAACGACACATTTTCAAAACGCACTTGCCCTTTCAAGGGAGGCAAGGCAATAGCCCCCGGAGCATCGGTCACATCGCTTTGCGTGTCGAGTATTTCAAAAATACGTTGGCCGGAAGCACTAGCCCGTTGTACCATGGAGACCAACCACCCGAACATACGAACCGGTTGAATCAGTTGAGCAATCAGGGTGTTAAAGACCATCCACTCACCTAAGGAGATCGAGTCCTTAACGACTTGCATCCCACCGTACCAAATGAGAAACACCGTTCCCATCATCGAGATGAAGCTCATCAGGGGACCATAAAAAGCTTCCAGTTTGACCGACAGCATATTGATATCGTAGTAATCTCGGTTCTCTTTACGAAACTTCTCAATCTCATAGTCTTCTTGCGCAAAGGCTTTCACCACTCGCACACCGGTAATGCTTTCCTGCATTGCCGCAGTGAAGATGCCCATTTGATCTCGAACTTTTCGGAATGTAGGTCTCACTTTTATCGAGAACGTACTGACCGACCAAATCAGAAATGGCATAAACAGTAGAGACATCAGAGTCAGCTGCACATTCTTGCTGAAGAGAATAATCAACGTGTAGACAATGGATAACGCATTGGAAAAAAGATTAATAAAACCCATGCCCATTGCTCGTTGCAAGGTTGACACGTCGGAAGTCATACGCGACATGAGCTCACCGGTGCGGTTCTGGTCAAAAAAGCTAAAAGACAAGGTCTGCAAATGCTGATACAAGCGATTACGTACATCGTATATCACCTTTTGGGCGGTATATTCAATGTTGTATCGCTGCGAGAATGTGACCAGAGCTCTAGCCGTGGCCACACCTAAAACCAGTATGGCATATAAGGTAATCCCTTGAAAATCCGCATTGGGTATAAATTCATCGATGATTCGTTCCGTCAATAACGGAGTAACCAATGACATCATAGAGATGACATTGACCAAGATAAATGCCAATAGATATCTGGCCCAATACTTCGCCATGAATTCTTTCATCAATCTGCTATAGGTATTCATGTCGAATCACTCCTCCTTCCGAGGTTAAAGGTTCTTTTATTTTATTTCATTCCTGAAAATTATACTTTACCCCACAAACTTTGTCAACATACTTAACATATAAAACTTTTTGTCCATAGAAATATATGCAAAAAAAGAAAGCTCTCGGTATGCACCGAAAGCTCTCTGGAAAAAACTTCTTAGGTAATGATACGTTGAATGATATTGCTGATAAAACTTAGTACCAAGGCTCCGATGATGGCCGTTCCCCAGGAATCGATTTGTATCCCTTTTACGAAACCGGAAGCCAGTTTGAGCATCGCTCCATTGATTACGAAGGCAAACAAACCAAAGGTCAGCAAAGTAATCGGAAATGAGAGAACTACCATTACCGGTTTGATTAACGCATTCACCAAACCTAACGCTAAGGCGGCAGCAAGGGCGGAACCCAAGTTGGAGACATGAAAACCACTAAAGAGTTTAGGCATAATCATAATCGCCAAGGCATTGCTGATCAAGGTGGCAAGAAAGCCATTCATCTAAAGACACTCCTTACTTTTTCAACTAGATTTCTTCGTCCGGATTCACCACAATGTTTCCGTTGGAAGTCACTGCAGCTAAACGCAACTTACGAGAATAGGTATCAAACCCTGTTGAGGTATCGACCAATCGATTTTTAGCGATGGCCTGATACCCTCCAACCGCACCTGGTAAATCCACTTTCACTTTACCAAAAGAGGTGGATAAATCAAAATCGTGAGCCAAATCGTCACAGTCGGGTACTCGTACTCTGATGGTTCCGTTGGTTGTCGTCAATTCGAAGGTGTTGGAATCACTGTCGGTCGAAGCAACACTAATGCTTCCATTGGAAGTATACGCCGTTAACAACGGAATTCCTCCATCACAACGAATACTCCCGTTGGAGCTCCGTAAATGAGCGACTTTACCCTCTACACCAACCATGGAAACTCGTCCATTGGAGGTGCGTACTTCAATGCTTTCCGCATTCACATCTTCTAGTGCAATACGGCCATTCCCGGTATCCAAGGTAAAATCGTATACACGATTCTTGGGTAACCACAGTTCCACACTCATCCCGGAATTGATTCCGTTAAGCGATTTGCCGTCAACAATGAGTCCCGAGTCGGTATGAGACACCGTGACTCGACTTTCTGCTTTTGCTCTGGCTTCTTCTTCACTGCCGGCTCTAATTTTCTTCACCAAAATCAAGCGGAAGTCCTCGCGGTTCCAGCCTAAACATTCCACTTTACCATTGGCGGTCTGAATATGGATAAAATCCGCTTTTTTGTTCTCGCTATCGCCGAAGGTGCCTTCGATTTGTTCTTCAAACGTGTAGGAACTATCGAAAACGTTAAAGCCAAAGGCCTTTTCCACTCCGGAGAGCACAGAGGTCACAATACCACCTACACCATCAAGAGTCGTGCGTAAGGATTCTTCCAAATCGAGGTCACCCTCTTGATAATGCCGACGTTCCTCATGTAAGTCTCTCATGGTCTCGTTCTTGATTTGTTCGCGACGCTGTCTGGCTTGTTCACGAGCGGTTCGTTCCATTTCCTTCGCACGAATTCGAGCTTCACGGGCTGCTTCCTTAGCTATCCGCTTTGCTTCCCTAGCCGCTTCTTTCATCTCGGTTTTCATTTGGTAAAGAGACTCTTTCACATCGACCGGCTCCTCCGGCTCGTCGTACTCTACCGGTTTCGTTGTTTCGCTTTTCCCCAATGCTTCCAACAGCAGCAACGCCTCGTCGGCTTTGATTTTACCGTCTTCGATCATTTTGAGGATCATTTTTCTTTCTTCGCTCATGGTATTCTCTCCCCTCTCTTCTTAGAAACCCACGGAGAAATCATCGGGTTGGCTGAGTAAGCGAGCTTGTAATTCGGATAACTGAAGTTCCAATTGAGCAAGAGCTTCGTCCGCTTTGCGATTGGCTTCTTTTGCCCAGCCAATCAATTCACTCGCATAACGAGTTTCTTTTTCAGTCTTACTCAATTGTTCCAAAGCCATACATTGTTCTGCCACTTCTGCCATTTGTGCCGAGACATCACCCATGCCGCCACGCATATCTTGGATAAATTCTTCGGTATCTTCACGAGACTTCTTTTCGTCGTCATTGGTCCAATCTTCCCAATCATTGTTTAAATCTTGAATCCCTTCACTGACCGATTCCATGGCTTCTCGCAAATTGTCCATGGCATCGTCTACTTCTGCATGTTGCTCTTCTACTTGAACTTTGTGATTGTCTAAGGCCGCTTCCAGTTCTGCTTCGGCTTCTTCCGTCGATGTTTTGATGTTTTCGGCAATGTTTTCTACTACATCGTCCAGTTCGTCGGAAGCAACTTGACCGGTTTTTTTGGCTTCATTAATCTCTTTGCGCAAATCATCCATGGCTTGTCGGACTTCGCTGCGAATTACTGTGCCCAAATCACGCATACGGCTGCCGATTTTTCGGCCAGCTTCACGTAAATCTTCATCTGCGACCATTTTGTTGATTTCTTGGCTAATCTTTACTCCCATTTGTTGACCGGTCTTTCCTAAGTTCTGACCGATTTTTCTGAGAGCTTCTTCATCAATCTGACGATTCGGTCTGCCAGGACGAGTTCCATGACCTGGACGTGCGCCATGTGCCATATTGGGGGCATGGGGGGGGCGAGGGGTGCGGGGAGCCGGTTCCGGTGTTTCGGCAGATAATGCCGATAGCAATTTGGCTGCTTCCTCCGCTGTAATCTTGTTTTCTG
>CALCNS010000213.1 GCA_937897315.1 uncultured Bacillota bacterium | reverse complement strand
TTATTCACTTCGGGAGAGGGTAACTCTTCCGGTTTTATGACTTCATCGTTGAATATCTTTAAATTAAGCTCCAGCTCTTTTAGGTTTACCATGCCTATGACCACGCTAGCAAAGGCCTCCATGTTACGCACATAAGCAATAGCATCGACCAAATCACCAATTAAGTGACCACCTGCCAAGGCTTTCATGGCGTAGAGCCCTTTCCCAGCTTTATGACAAGCATCAATCGCCTCTAACATTTCTGGTAGGTTTCCTTCAATAATGCCCATACCCAGTTTATTGATTATCGGAAAGACGATATCAAATTCGGATTTGCTTGCTGCCAAACGGCATACATCCACCGCGTGTGTCGAGATACCAACGGCTTTGATAACCCCTTTGGCTTTTAAGTCCAGCAAGCACTCAATAGCGCCGGCTCGCTCTTCAAACACTTTGTGGTTTGCTCTGGCAGCATGCAAGTGAAAAATTTCAATCACATCTCGGTTCAATTCTCTTCGCGCATTCTCTACACTCTTGGCCATGGCTTCGTAGCTGGTCGAAGCAGATTTGGTGGCGATGACAACCTCACCTTGGTACCCCCTGAGAGCTTCTTCAATATAGTCATGGGTTTTATACATTTCTGCGGTATCCAAGAACGTAATCCCGCGTTCCACCGCTTCTCTAATAATGGTGGTGCATTGCTCTTTGGGAATATTACGCTGAACCGGTCCCATGGGGAGAACTCCTAAACATAAATCGGTCACTTGAATGCCGGAACTACCCAATGTTTTCATTTTCATAACGACATCTTCCTTTCTTGTAACATGCGTTCGAAGTCCTCTTCACTTAGAATTGGTATGGATAAGGATTTGGCTTTCTCGGCTTTCGAACCCGCATTGTCACCTACTAACACGTAGGATGTTTTCTTACTTACCGAATCGGTGACTTTGCCGCCTAGTTTCTCGATGGTTTCTTTGATTTCCTGCCTAGAATAATGGTTCAGAGTTCCTGTCACTACAAAGGTGAATCCTGTTAAAAACTCCTGAGCATCATCACCTTGCCTCGTCTCGATTTCTGTTCGGACACCAAATTCTCTTAACCGTTGGATTCTTAATAGGTTCTCCTTCTGAGCAAAATAATGGACAATACTCCCTGCTACTTTGGGACCAATGTCTTCTATTTGCATCAAGTCCAACTCGCTGCTCTCTTGAAGGCGCTGCAAGCTGCCAAAATGCTTTGCTACAGCTTGAGCAGTTCTTTGGCCAACGTGTCTAATACCCAGGGCAAAAATCAAGCGTTCTAAGGTTTTCCTCTTGCTTTCTGCTATGGCGGCTAGCAAATTCTCTGCCGATTTCTTCCCAAAACGGGGCAGTTCGATGAGTTGTTCCATATGGAGTTCATAGAGGTCTGCTACATCGTGAATGCAGTTTTGTTCCAGCAATAATTGAACATTTTGCGGGCCGAGTCCCTCTATATCCATGGCTTCTCGAGAAGCATAGTGCACTATGTTTTCTGCAATTTGCGCGGGACAAGCCGAGTTGGTACAACGCCAAGCCGCTTCTCCAGCATCCCGGAACAATGCGTGTTCACAAACCGGGCAGGAGGTTGGCATGACAAAAGGTTTTTGACTACCATCTCGATGCTCCGTTAACACTTGCACCACTTCCGGGATAATTTCCCCTGCTTTGCGAACCAAGACGTGATCCCCAAACATAAGGTCTTTTTCGCGAATCAAGTCTTCGTTATGCAAGGAAGCTCTGCTCACCGTAGTTCCTGCCACCTGTACAGGGGATAAAATGGCTGTTGGTGTCACAACGCCGGTACGCCCTACTGTCCATTCAATATCCAATAAGGTCGTTGCGACTTCTTCCATGGGGAATTTATACGCCACTGCCCAACGTGGACTTTTAGAGGTCACTCCCATTTCGTCGCGTGTGTGTAAGTCATCTATTTTAATGACGAGCCCGTCAATATCGTAAGCCAGCTCGGGTCGATGATGTTGCCAGTATTCACAAAACTGAACCACTTCGTTTATATTGGCACTTCGAAGTCGCAAAGGGTTCACTCGAAAGCCCAATTGTTGCAACCACACCAAGCTTTCTTCATGCTTCTTTAAGGCATTGGGCGATGCCCATTCGACCGAATAAAAGAAAGCGCTTAAGTTTCGCGAAGCCGAAATACTCGAATCCAGTTGGCGCAAAGAGCCTGCTGCGGCATTTCTCGGGTTGGCGAACAACACTTCTCCCGCAATCTCTCGCTCGGCATTGAGTTGGTGGAAGGCTTCGCGAGGCATATAAGCTTCCCCGCGCACTTCTAAATCGATGTCTTGTGTTAACTGCAAAGGCACCGAACGTATGGTTTTTACATTATGAGTAATGTCTTCCCCGGTCACGCCATCACCCCGGGTGGCTGCGGTAATCAACCGGCCTTTTTCGTAGGTACATACCAGGGTTAAGCCATCGATTTTGGGTTCCACCACATAACTGGGGTTGGTGATGGTTTGCCCCACACGATGTAACCAGCTTAGCAGTTCTTCAGGACCAAACACATTGTCTAACCCTTGTTTCAGAACTCTGTGGCGTATCGCACGAAATCCTTCTTGTACCACCCCCCGCACTCGTTGGGTGGGAGAAGCCAAATCGATTAGTGCAGGGTATTCCTTTTCCAGCTGCTGTAAAGCTAAAAAGACTTTGTCATACTCTTGGTCGCTGACCAGTGGTTGGTCCTCTACATAATACGCGTGATCATATTGCTGAAGCAGTTGCTGTAAGCGTTGCATCTCTTTTTTGGCCTCTTCGGAATTCATATTACACCTTCTCCAATGCAGCATATTTTACAATCAATCGTTTGCTCCCCACATCGGGGAAACTCACGACCACTTCCTGATGATCTGCCGGTCCCGCTACTTCGGTCACTAAACCGATTCCCCACACTTTATGTTTCACTTGATCTCCGGTAACAAAAACATCGACTTTTTTCTTTTCTTCTGTTTTCACCGGTTTGCTTTTGGGAGCGATTTCCCACTGAAAGGGGTTGGCGGCGGGGCGAATGATGGGTTCTTGGCGCTTGGGTGCTTCTTTTTTCTTCCATCCTCTTTGTAATAAAGAGTCATCTATTTCGTTAATGAATCGAGAACGGGGATTGTAATTGGTAAAGCCATAGGTGGTTCGGGTTTGAGCATACGACAAAAAGAGTATATCCTTTGCTCGAGTCATACCCACATAACACAAGCGTCTCTCTTCTTCCAAATCTCCCTCCTGAAAGATGGCTCTTGCCATGGGGAAGACGTTTTCTTCTAACCCGGTCAAGAAAACCACAGGGAATTCTAAGCCCTTGGCTGCATGCAGGGACATTAAGCGAACTCGTGGACCTCGATCTTCGTTCTTCTCTTCTTCATCCTGATCATACAAGGCCGCATTGGTTAGAAAGCCTTCTAATGTGTTATCAATGTCTTCTTTCTTTTCGTATTCCGCAGCTACGTTGATTAACTCACCAATGTTCTCGCGACGTTCATCTTGGTCCTGAGGATTGCTGTATTGCAGTTCTGTCAAATATCCGCTGGTTTCTGCCACCACTTTAATGATTTCACTGACCGAAAAATACTGGGCTTGCTTTCTGTAGTTGTCCAATAAGGTCACAAAGTCTTGAACAATCTTGACCACTCTACCCTGCAGATTGGGGACCGACTCTACTTCTTCCAGAGCAGCATAATAAGGAATACCCATGTCTTTGGCAAATTGCTGAATGTGCTCAAAGCTCGTTGCCCCTACACCACGCTTGGGTACGTTGATAATTCGTGCCAAGGAAACATCGTCATAAGGATTTACCATAACTCTGCAATACGCTAATATGTCTTTAATCTCTTTACGATTCCAGAATTTTATACCCCCCACCAGCAGGTAAGGAATTCCCCGTTCGTTGCAAATGTCTTCAAAATTCCTGGACTGAGCATGGGTTCGATATAAAATGGCAAACTGGTCAAACGCAAGTTTCTTTTCTTTCTTCAACTCTTCTATGGTAGAAACCACCGATAGGGCCTCGTCTCTTCCATTTTCGGCTTCCAGCACAATCACCTTTTGCCCGGTATTGCGCTTGGTCCATAATTGCTTGCCTTTTCTTTGTTTGTTATTCTCAATCACACAGTGTGCCGCATCTAGGATTTCTTGGGTGGAACGATAGTTCTGCTCCAGTTTGATGACAGTGACCTGTGGATAGTCTTTCTCAAAATTGAGGATGTTGGTAATATCAGCTCCCCGCCATGAATAAATGCCCTGATCTTCATCTCCCACCACGCAAAGGTTGCCGTGAGTGGAACTCAGCATTTTAATCAGCAAATATTGACTGTAGTTGGTATCTTGATATTCGTCCACCATAATGTACTGAAAACGTTCGCTGTAATAAGCCAGTATTTCCGGGTGCTCCTGGAATAAACGGATTGTCATATTCAACAAGTCGTTAAAGTCCAGCGAGTGATGCTCCATGGTGTATCGTTCATAGGCTGCCATAATTTGGGCTATATTCTTGTCAAAGGGATCGCGCGCGATTTGCAGCAAATCTTTGGCATTTTGCATTTGGTTTTTGGCTCGATCAATTCGTTCCGCAACCGCCCCTACCGGGTACTTTTTATCGTCCAAATCTCGCTCTTTGATCAGGCGTTTCAGAATTTTGTGACTATCTTCCTGATCTAAAATTGTAAAGCTCTTTTTAATTCCAAGAGCTTCTATGTCATTGCGCAAAATCTTCACACACATGGAGTGAAAGGTGCTAATCCATATACTTTGACCCTGTTCGCCAACCATGTCTAAAATTCGGTGGCGCATTTCTGAGGCTGCTTTATTGGTAAAGGTAATCGCCAAAATTCGTTCCGGATAGACCCCGGTCTGCAGCAAATGTGCAACGCGGTAGGTTAAGACCCGGGTTTTTCCGCTGCCTGCCCCGGCAATGATGAGTATGGCTCCTTCGGTCTGACGAACCGCTGCCAGCTGTTCCGGGTTTAAGTCCCCATACAGTTCCAAGGGTTTTCCCCCTTCCTAATTGTACTCTTATTTTAATTCGATTCGGCTGCTCTCGATTCCTGTATGGGTAAAAAAAAGCACGACTGCTCCTAAGCAATCGTGCAGAGAGTTTAACTTTTGATTCTTGAAGCATTCTTCCCTTGAGCCACTCGATACCGAGCAGTCGCATCCAAGATTTTTTTGCGAAGACGTATGCTATGGGGAGTGACTTCCACCAACTCATCTTCTTCAATATACTCCATGGCTTGTTCCAAGGTCATTTTACGAGGAGGTTCCAAACGTAATGCTTCGTCAGCCGATGAGGAACGCATATTGGTGATGTGTTTCTTTTTGCAGACGTTGACGTCAATATCTTCTTCGCGAGTATTTTCACCAACAATCATGCCTCTGTACACATCCAAAGCCGGGTCAACAAACATGATTCCACGGTCCTGTAAAGCATATAACGCATACGAAGTCGTCACTCCGTCTTCCCATGCTACCAAAACGCCACGATTTCTGCCACCAATATCTCCTTTATACTCTTCAAAGTTATGGAAAACATGATTCATAATCCCATAACCTTTGGTCAAAGTGAGATAATCCGAGCGAAACCCGATTAAGCCACGAGCTGGAATCGTAAACTCCAGTCGCAATTGACCGTCAGACATGTGGTGCATGTTCTTCATTTCGGCCTTTCTGGGACCAAGAAGCTCCATAACAGGTCCCATGGAATCCTCGGGCAAGTCCAGCATGAGGTACTCAATAGGTTCTACCAAAATACCATCCACCACTTTTGTGATGACTTTGGGTTTCGAAATTTGCATTTCATAGCCTTCGCGTCGCATGGTTTCAATGAGAATGGACAAATGCAGCTCCCCACGACCGGCCACTTCAAAGGAGTCGGGAGAGTCGGTTTCGATGACCCGCAAGGAAACGTTTTTCTCTAATTCACGCATCAGACGGTCGCGCAAGTGACGAGAGGTCACATAGGTGCCTTCACGTCCGGCGAATGGACTGTTATTGACCATAAAGTTCATCGATAAGGTTGGTTCGTCTACCTTGATCATGGGGAGGGCATCGGGAAACTCTGGATCACAAATCGTTTCCCCAATGTTGATGTCTTCAAGTCCCACAATGGAAACCAGTTCTCCCGCCATGACTTCTGTTTCATCTTTGCGTTTTAAGCCGGAAAAGGTATACAGGCGGGCGATTTTCCCCTTGGCAATACTGCCATCGGTTTTACAAACCACCACTTGTTGGTTCACACGAGCCGTGCCACGCATGATTTTGCCAACCGCCATGCGCCCCACATACTCGTCATAATCTAAGGTGCTAATTCCCATTTGCAGCGGCCCTGTAGCATCCCCTTTGGGAGCTGGTATGGTTTTTAAGATCACATCGAAGATCGGAGAGATGTTATCGGCCATTTTAGCAGGGTCTAACCCAGCTATTCCTTGACGTGCCGAAGCATAGACCACCGGGAAGTCTAATTGATCGTCATCGGCACTCAAGGATAAAAACAAGTCGATGACTTCATCAACCACTTCTTCGATTCTGGCATCGGAACGATCGATTTTGTTGACGACGACCACGGCTTTTAAACCACGGGCTAACGCTTTCTTCAGTACATAACGGGTTTGAGGCATCGCACCTTCGAATGCGTCCACCACGAGGATCACGCCATCGACCATACCTAGTATACGCTCTACTTCTCCACCGAAGTCGGCATGTCCCGGGGTGTCCACAATATTGATTTTTACCCCTTTATATTGAACGGCTGTGTTTTTTGATAATATAGTAATGCCACGTTCTCGCTCTAAATCGTTGGAGTCCATGACTCTTTCCTGAACTTGTTCATTAGCACGGAAAGTGCCGCTTTGACGCAACAAAGCATCGACCAGGGTGGTTTTACCATGGTCAACGTGGGCAATAATGGCTACATTGCGAATATCTTCTCTTTGCAAGCTCTCACTCCTCTTGAGCACCTGTTGTGCTACTACAAATATATATTATATCTTTTTAATTCAGATGAGTCAACTGCTTGCCCGAAGTCCCTTTTTTTGACAAATTTCCGACAATCTATTGGCGGAAAAATCGTTCTTTACACAAGGCTCTGATTTGCTTGGCAATCACATCTGGGGCCTGCGTGCCATCGAAGCGAACAAATCGATACGGTTCGTTATCGGCCATTTTTTGGTAAAACTCTCTCACACGCGTTAAATACCCTATACCTTTACTCTCTAAACGATCACTTTCACCCCGTAGGTCGAGTCGTTCTATGGTGACTTCCACTGGGATATCCAGCCATATAGTCAAGTCGGGTTTTACTCCTGCAATGGCAAATTGGTTCACGGCTTGAATGAACTCCGTCTGCATACCGGCAGCTCCCTGAAAGGCCAAACTCGAATCAACAAATCGGTCCGAGATCACGAATTTTCCTTCGGCCAGCGCCGGTTTAATGACTTGCATCACATGCTGACTTCGATCAGCCGCAAACAGAAAAACCTCTGTCGAAGGGAAGATATCGAGCTCTTTTCGTTTTAAGACGAGGTGACTAATCTCTTTGCCTACAATGGTACCTCCGGGTTCACGTGTCACAACAATTTGGTTGGCTCCTAATTGGCTTAAATTTCGTTCTAGAAATTTAATCTGTGTGGTCTTACCACTGGCATCGATTCCTTCTAGTGTAATAAACGGCATTTCATTCACCCTTCCCATTTATGTGTAGTTTTTCAGGTAGGTCCTTGATAGAGCGCAGACCAAAGTGCAAAAGAAACTGCTGAGTGGTTCCATAGAGACTGGCTCGACCCGCCCCGGGGTTTTTCCCTACTTCTTCAATCAGGCCTAACGCCAACAACTGATTCACCGCATAATCGGCCCCGACTCCTCGAATCATCTCTACGTCCTGGCGGGTCACCGGTTGCTTGCTGGCGATAATCGCCAACGTTTCTAACGTCGTTGCCGATAGTTTGCGGGGTTTGTTTAAGGTTTGCATAAATTCCCTGAGTAAACCGGCGAATTTTTTGTTGGTGACAATTTGCCACCCCTCGGCTATCGAGACCAAGCTACAGGCGCGCGTCTCATCGGCTTCCCACT
>CALCNS010000212.1 GCA_937897315.1 uncultured Bacillota bacterium | reverse complement strand
TATGATGTGCGTTTTCGTGTATATGCTTACGACCTAAACCAAGAACGGATTCAATATGAGTCAAGCTCATCTAGTGGTTCTACAATCAGTAGTAGTTTACCCTTTGGTGGCGGTGCAATGTCTTCTTCATCGACGAATAAAACCGCTTTTGAGGAGCTGTTATCCGGTAGCAATGGTGAGCTTGTTAGCCCAGTGATTACTGATAATTACGACTTATTGTATGGTTCGTGGCCCAAAGCCTTTGATGAGCTCGTACTCGTTCTTGAGGAAGATCACACCATTTCGGCAACGATGTTATATGAATTAGGATTTTTACCTGCTCAGGAATACCGTGAAATCCAACGAAAGCTGGAAGCAAAAGAAGACCTAGTTTTACCAGACTATTCTTGGGATTATGCCGATTTGATGAAACATACGTTTTATTTGCTTCCACCCGGTATGTTTTATGAAAGTCAAGACAATGGTACTTTTGTATATATTGGAGATGATGATTTCCAAACGGAATCTCTATTGAAAGAAGCCCTCGAAGTTCACATCGTCGGTGTCATTCGACCTCTACCACAGGCGGATTACACGCATTTGCAATCTCCTTTGGCATATACGAATGCTTTAACTCAGTACCTCATAGATTGGAACAATCAAACACCCATTGTAAAAGCTCAACTAAACACTCCTGATGTGAACGTCCTCAATGGCATGCAATTTACCCCGGCCGATGAGGAAGCCAAATTAAACGATACCAAACGATACATTGAAGCCATGACGATATCGGAGAAAGCCGGATTATACACTGCGTTACTCCGCTTCGGAGCAGTGACACCAGGTACCACTCCTCCAAGCACTTCTACACCCAATATGAGCCTAAATATGCCTGTACGCGGAGAAGCCGCCATGGCCGCAGCACTTGACCGCTATATGTTGAATCCAGCAGATGAGGTATTGCTGAGAGTATATGATTCCACATTAGCCGGCGGGAGTTTGAAGAAGAATCTGACCGATTTTGGTCATGTGAGTTTTGATGCTCCATCTTCCATTAGCATTTATGCCGATAGTTTTGAAAGCAAAGATGCCATTTCGATGAGTATTACAAAGTATAATGAGAGTGTGGATGAAAAAGATCGCATCACATATACCGATTATGTCGCACTGTTAATGTCCTCGGTTACCTCCATCATCGATGTCATCTCGTATGTGCTCATCGCTTTCGTAGCCGTATCCTTAGTGGTATCTTGTATTATGATTGGGATCATCACTTATATCTCGGTTTTGGAACGCACCAAAGAAATTGGTATCTTGCGGGCGATTGGTGCATCGAAGGCGAACATCACTCAGGTATTCAATGCCGAAACTTTTATTGTAGGTCTCATCTCCGGCGGGTTAGGAATAGCCATCACCTACTTGATCCTATTACCAGGCAATGCCATCATTCACCGCATGTTGGGTTCTACCGATATGAGTGCTTCCTTGAACCCGCTGCATGCTGTGATACTCATTGTGATTAGCGTCATACTCACTCTCATTGGCGGTATGATTCCGGCTCGGATTGCTGCGAAAAAAGACCCCGTCGTTGCTCTCCGAACGGAATAATCAAACAAAAGTTTGCCATAAAGATATCACGTTTATGCAATATTCATATCATAAAAAAAACACATTGCTCAAGTATACTAAGAGCAGGTCAAGGGAGTAACAAGAACGACTACCCCACCAAATTTATAAAATTGAAAGAGGATATGAATATGAAAAACGTAAAATCAAAAATAGCTGCCGGCTTGTTAGCACTCAGTATGTTCTCGGCTTCCGGATTACTCATGGCAACTGAAGTGAGTCTAGGTTCTACCGCAGCTTTAGCAGATACTTCTTACACATTAGAAGAGATGCTACATTATGCTATCCAGGATGAATATGCAGCCCAGGCGGAATACCATGCGATTCAGAATGAGTTTGGCGAAGTCCGCGTTTACACAAACATTATGAAAGCTGAAGGAAGACACATTCAAGCATTACTTCCTTTATTTGAAACTTATGAAATGACAGTACCAGCGGATTCCGCTTCTGACAAAGTAGTGGTTCCAAGCAGTCTAGCCGAAAGTTATGAAATTGGCGTCCAAGCTGAGCTCAATAACATAGCCATGTATGAAGCGTTCTTAAAAGAAGAACTACCAAGCGATGTTCGTCTTGTTTTTGAGAACTTAAAAAAAGCTTCCGAAAGCCATTTAGCTGCTTTCCAACGAACCTCCCAAGGGCAAATTGGTCTTGGCACTGTGCAAACTCGACAAGCTAATCAGAACACTTCTGTACGAGGATTCGGTTACAGTGAAAGCGTCCGCTCACAAAGGATAAATAACCAAGGTGTCACTCAAGGTCCGCTTCAATCCAATCAAGTGTCTAGTCAGAATGGTGTAGGAGCACGTGGAAAAAACATGGCACAGCAACATCAATGGCTCAGCCAAAATCAAACCCGTTTGGTAAATCCTCAATAAATATCTAATGTATCCATCTAAATGAGTTAACAGGGTAAGGTAATCGTTTCGCGGCGAAGTCGCGAGACTGTCCCTTATCCTGTTTTTTTCGTCTTGACGAAGAGTGTTTTTTGGTATAGATTATTTATGGATATGGAAGGAAAGGGTTGAAAATTGTGCCACAATTACGATTTCAAACGATTTCTGAACAGGGTAGTCATTATGAAATTGGTTATCAACGAGGATGCTTGATTGCCACTTCCCCAGAATACACTCAGTTTATGACTTCTCCTCAGCCAAGTTCTGAAGCGCTTAGTGATGCTAATTATCAAAGTTATATGAAATTATTAGTGCATCACTGCCCTGGGCTTGACCAAGAACTCCAAGGTATGGCCGATGCTCTGAAGGTACCGATTACTCAAATGATGCATTGGACCTATGGTTTTAGTTCGCATCATCGAGCTTGTTCCATGGTAGCCGCACTACCTGAAAAAACAACAGATCAGCACTTTTACTTGGCAAGAAGTTACGAATATGCTACCCTCGATGAACTCATTTTTTCTATTACCAGAGTTACCGGTAAGCATGCCCACATGGGGTTTTCCTTGTTTCATTTGGGGCGATTCGATGGAATCAACGATGCGGGTCTCTGTGTCGCAATATCCAGCGCTGAGGTCGTTCACTCCTCCAAGG
This sequence comes from uncultured Bacillota bacterium, assembly GCA_937897315.1. Classification (GTDB taxonomy): domain Bacteria; phylum Bacillota; class JAAYKD01; order JAAYKD01; family JAAYKD01; genus CALCNS01. The sequence continues at coordinate 4,922 of CALCNS010000212.1, read as the reverse complement.
GCCAAGCTTCGGGTTTGTTCTTCGCCTTTGCCACTAGAGCATTGTTGGGCAACTGCAGCACCGTGGAAGAGGCCGTTCAGAAACTACAATCCATGCCTTTAAACGATACTTTTACTTATATGCTAGCAGATGCCCAGGGCAATTGTGCAGTAGTAGAGACCGTAGCTGATAAAGGCTTGGGATACAAAGCGGTGAGACGTCCTGTAAACGGTTATTTAAGTTCATTCAACCATTTTCAAAGTCAGCAACTACAAACCATGTTTCCAAAGAGAAAGAACTTTAGTCATTGGCGTGAAGAAGCAGTGGATACTTTGTTCAGAAAAGATCAAGTTTCTCGGGATGATCTTCTTCACCTCTTGAAAACTAAAATCCCGAATGGACTTTGTTATCATGATTATAACGGATATTTTGGCACGCTGAGATCCATGCTTTTCGACGTAAGTGCTTCGAAGCTTTATGTGTGTTTTGGCTCACCGCAATTACATCCCTACTTTGAAGCCGATTGGCACACTCCTCTAGGTGTGAATTCAACCATGGTAGACTATATAGAAGAAACGGCACCTCAAGAATTCTGGAAAACCGTGAAGGGCTTCTAAAAGCAAAATGCTCTTTCCCCTTTTATGGGGAAGGAGCATTCTTAAAGTCATAAATCTTTAAAGATAAGGCCGCGATGGTGTCGTATCCATCCAGAAGCATGTCAGTGTAAATGCTCAACAGATAATCTCCACTCGGTCCATAAACAATTGCAGTATCATGAATATTCCCTTCGTAAAACCCTACTTTGTGAGCCGTAATCCCGTGTGGCAGGAGTTCTGCAATAAGAATCGGATACAAGGAGTTCTTCAAGTGATGCCTGAGCTCCTCATAGTGTTCTCCTTCACTGTAATATAACAGCTTCATAATTTTGGCAGCATCGGCGGCACTGGTCTCTAACTCGTCATGGTTGGTCTCGTGTCCGATAACCTCTTCATAGTAGGCATACACTTCCTCTTTACCCAGAAAACGCCAAAGCATACGGAATGCAATATTATCGGAGTTCACTGCCGCAAATTGTACTAAAGTACGTAAGCTGAAAGCCAACCCAGGCTTTGATAAGTCATAGTACTTAATCGCTCCAGTACCATGGGTAAAATCCTCTGGTAAATATGGAACCATTTCGTTGAGATCTACCGTTCCCTTGCTAACTCTGTCCATGAGGGGCATAAGTACCATGAGTTTGCCGGTGCTCGCTGTCAAATACTGAACATTTGGTCGTATGGCAATCACTTCTCCGGTGGATAAATCTTCGTAGTAAAACCCAATCTTCTCCCAATCCTTTATGTAGTGTTCCATAATTAAATGGTATAATTGTACATTTTTCTCTGTGGGAGTCACAAAGACCTGATTCTCTGGCACAATTCCGGCATAAGGATCTAAAACACGAACCTTCTGAATCACTTCGGCACGGTTACCGGATGCATCTTCTACCCAAAACAAAACCTCATAATCACCCGGAATGGCTGTATTGACTTCGCCTTGCCATTGTATAAGGTGGTTGAGCTCACCATCCTTTTCATCTATAGCAGATGTGTTAGTCAATGGCTCCCACTTTGCTAAGTAATCGAGTTCTAAATCTGAAACATGGATGACTGGGGCTAACTCATCCTTTGGGACGATTGGCTCTACCGCGATTCGAGAACGGATCCACATACCGGCAAGGAAAGCCATGATGGTCAACACAACCAGGAAACCTATTTGTCGACGGTTCATGTCAGTTCACTCCTAAAAACATTGATGTCTACATTATAACAAAGCTGCTTAGAAAATACTACCCATTCGACACGAAACAACCCGATGCGATGCATCGGGTTGTTTCTACGTAATCCTTAACGAGATACGGTCATCAACATTTCATACGTTGCTGTCGCAGTCGTAGTAGAGCGTTGCGGGAATCTCAAAGTGATGAGCATTTGGGTAGCATTCACTCCATCGGCTTCCATGGCCTCGCTCAAGCCAGCTTGATTAACGCTTATGGAGTTTATCCCATAGGAAACATATTCGCTGTAGTTTGCATTCACCGACTGGATGGTTATCGTTGGTGCGTCTGCATGGTGGTAGGCGTTGTACGTCTTTCCTTCTCCACTGTATTGGTCGCTAATTAAGCCATCGTAGACAAACAAGTAGGCACTTCCACTTCTTTCGAGTTGCAGATTTGTGGGCACAGTGTTCATGTTGCCAACGGCTGTGATGACACGTTTCATGGAATCTGTAGAGCCACTCCAGTTTACATAAGTGCGATCGTTCTCTTCCGCCCCAAACCATTGATTAACCGACAATCTCTCACCAGGAATCTGGAATAATTTGGGCAATCCTGCTTCCCATACTATTTTTCCGGCTGCCGGTTGCACATAGTCACAATGCCAACCCGGAGCAGAGCCTTCTCTTTCGTAATAAATATGTACCTTTGATATCATCCAAGGATCTGTGGGAAGCCCCGTTACCGCATAGGTGTCGAAGTCGCCTTTTTCAAAATCGTTTCCGTCAAGGTCAAAATGGGTTTTCTGACTCTGCTTACCGTCTATATAGTCCAAACTACCATAAATCTTCGAATCCGTTCCGGCTTTGTCAATATTGCTCGTCTGTATGGAAATCAGATGATAGTAATCTAATCCATTGGCGGTTATCCCATCTATATGGTAGGATTGGTTTGAGATAATGGCTGGGGTGATTAGATAGTTCTCGGACTCCTGTAAACGAGCAAATACATAATAGGTTCCTGCATTTAAGTTCATAAATGCTCTTGAAGTCTGCCAACCACTAGTGGGAATCGTTGTACCGGTTGAGAGCGCATATTCGACTACGCCATGGCCGGTATAAGAATTCTTTGGTATTTCTTCTACCAAGAGGTTCGCCGTCATTGTACTAGCTGTAGGCACATGAGAAAGACTCCTTGTCGCTTTCTCAATCCGCAATGCACTAGTAAACATGGCTTCAAAGGAGCGATACTGCTCATCTTCGGCTCGAGTGAATTTAACATCATAGGTCCCGGCATGAATGGCTTGAGTCTGCCATTCGCTGTCGAGGTTTTGACGTTTATACCTTAATACAATACTCTCTGGTACTATACTTGGTAGTTCTACTGAAAATTGTAGTGTTTTGGCATTGGTATCAAAAGTGACTACTTGATTTGGTTCGATTTGAATATCGCCGGAACTCATGGCACTCTTTGCTTCCCAATGAGCATACAAGGTATGATTGGCGATCTTTTGCATCCGCGTTTCCTTGGCTATCGTTTCTCCCCCGACGCGGTCTGTGAACCAGCCCAAGAAACGGTATCCGGTTCGGGTTGGAACAGTTAAGTCATCATAAGAGGCATCGAAAGCGACACTCTTCGTTCCTTGACCTGCTTCCCATGGCAATCCCTCATTTACATCTAACGTCACAATCACTGAAACAGGTTGCCATAAAGCATAAAGAGTCATATCTTCTGTTGGCATGAGCTCAGTCGCAAAATCAAATACGATTGGATTGATTTGATCTTTGGTCCAAGTGAGGAACTCGTAACCAAAGCGTATCGGAGCATCTGGTTCTTGAATCCTTGTGCCTTCCGCGATCGATTGACTGGCTACCTCGCTTCCACTTCTGCTTTCAAAGGTTACTGTTCTATATACAATGGGTATCGTCTCGATCACACATACTATGGTATAGCTCGTCGGCGAAGAAATTGGGGTTATTGCGGGGTTCATTGATACTATTTTCGCATTCATGGCTTGAAGGATTGGCATGACGGAGTTAAGCGATGGGGTACTTCCTTTCCTCAGCACCTGACTGACACTTGCTAGTTCAATCCCTTCAAAGTGAATCGTCGCTGTGACACTATGATCGACATAGACGGCATGGAAGGTTGCACCGCTGAGAATGATATTCGCCAACCGACTATCTAGCGGAGCAGTCAAATCGACGATAAGCTCATTCCCTTGGGGATCGAACACTTTTGTAGTGAGATAATAGCTGAACTTTCCTTGAGAAGGAACATTCGCTCCGGTATCCTGTAAGGAGTTCCAGTCTATTTGTTGTCCATAGGTTCCTTGTAATACACGTGTTCCTTTCGTGCCATTGTTCTCTTCTACATCATGAACTGTTATGTTATAGGAGCGAGGTGTGACATCATAGTAATAAACCGTATCTTCGAGAATAGCTAGGTCGTCAATAACTTGACCTCCGTATCCTGTCACGGCAGAGTATTTTAAATTGCCATATCCACTATCGAAGCGTGACAATCCCAACAAATCCTGGATTTCTACGTCCGTCGGTAAATCAAAGGTGGCATTCTTGACCACTCGCTGACTCCACACGGTTTGATATCCTTGTTGCGGATTCCCTACTTTGACGCTGGCGGTGAATCGTTGTGCCAACTCGCTTTGTGATAGGTTCGTCCAGACCAGAGGAATCTGCAATGTCATATCGACATTTCGGAAGGTCAATTTATCTTTTTTCCAAACCAAGGTCATCATGCACTCCAAGTACTGCACACCTTCGGGAGCATCGACTCGAATCTCTCCGGTTTGCGTATCTATGCTAAAGTGACTATCCGAGAAGCGAATGTTAAACTTGTCATAGTCATACACTTTTTTTAGCAAGTCGCCTTCTACTAAATCAATATAATCCATTAGTCGATATCCCTCTGGGAATACCATGGTGATTCCGTTCGAAGCATTGCTGTCTGCATCGATGATGTAAAGGACTTCGTCTACTTCCAACTCAGTGGTGAACCTATAGACGTTCATGCGTTCTCCAGCGGTCAGCAATGGCCATTCTTTATCTAAGAGAGTGGGTTCATACTTGAATAAACCTGCCAAAGCTTGAGCCTTAAATGTAATCTCAAGATAAAGACCAAAGATCGGAAGAGCACACGTCTGAACTCCAGTCACGTTTCGGAATCT
>CALCNS010000211.1 GCA_937897315.1 uncultured Bacillota bacterium | reverse complement strand
TATGATGCAAAATCACAACAAATCTACCAATTAGACAGCACCTCAACTTATCCCACCGGCTTACCTTTACATCGACCCATGCCGCCAAGATCCGCCTCGGCTGGATGGGCTTCTACACCAATGGCATCATCCATCCCTGGCTTTGCTCCGGGAATAAAAGCATTGCATGAAAAGTTCGGCAGCATGGGTTGGCCAGAATTAACGGAAGAAGCCATTTGGTGGGCAGATCATGGAAATCACGTTTCTGAGTATGAGCGTGAAGCAACCATGGATATGCATGCTCTGTTTACCTATTATCCGGAAACTCGTGCCTACTTTAAGCCAAATGGCAGATTGGTTCAAATTGGTGAGAGGTTCCCCAAACCAGGTCTAGGTGATACTTTGCGGGGGATAGCGAAAGAAGGCCCGGATTATATGATAAAAGGTGCATGGGCTGAAGCTTACGTGAATAAAGCCAATGAACTGGGATGGAAAATCACCTTAGAGCATATGTCTGAAACACCCCCACGTTGGGTTCAACCTTATCGTTTCTGCTTTCGTGACTACGAACTTTGTTGCCTAGCATTACCACAGCAACAAGGTCAACAGCAAGCATTGATTTTGGGAGTCTTACAACATCTGAAGATTGACCAGTATGAACCTTATTCTGCAGAGCATTTGTATTACATGGCTCACGCTTTGAGGATTGGAAACTTTCATACGGGTTATATGCAAGATACCCTTATTGCCAATCCGGATTACGATTTGTTCCGTGACTCGGATTATCATGCATACCTTGCTCGCCTAATAGAAAGCAATAAACCCAAGGTCGATTTAAGCGAGCACATGAAACTTTCGAGCAAGCCCGGAGCCAGAGGAAGCATTCCTGGAGCCACTTTTGCCAGCGACGATCGTCCAAAAGCCAGTTGCGGTAGTTGCGAAATCAGCATTGTTGACGAACAAGGGAATTGGCTGCAGATCATGAATACCATTCAGGGTAGCGGTATTCCTGGGGTTGTAGTTGGTGGTGTCCCCATGGGAGGTAGCTCAGCCGGCACCAATGGATTTGAAGGGATGCAAGTAAAATTGGTACAAGGAGCCAGAACACGCTTGATCATGGGACACACCATGATTTTAAAAGGCCAAAAACCCATTCTCATGACAGGAAGTCCCGGCAATCCTTCCTTCTCACAAGCACAAATGCTAACCAATCTTCTGTTCTACAAAATGGACCCTTTTACTGCCGGATTTATGCCAAGAATGTATGGTTTTATGGGAGATACCACAATTCTCATGGAAGACCGAGTGGCTCCTTCTGTGGTGGAGAACCTGAGAAAAATGGGAAGCGATTTGCTTGTAACCGAACCCTGGGATTCTCATACAGGTTCTTTCCAAACTTGCTTTCTTGATGAGAATGGTTGTTTGGCTACCACGGTGGATCCCCGCCGCTGCGGCGTAGCGGACGGGTTACCCATCGATTAATCTATAGAAACAATAACAAACAGGAACCAAATCTAGCTTTGGTTCCTGTTTTGTTCTGACTATAGTTATAGCAAAAGACTTCGCAGAAGACGAATTTCACTCTGATAACCTTCCAACTCATTCGGTGTTTCCAAATTGAAGGGTCTCCCAAACAAGCCCGGGTGTTGAATCATTTTAACGATAGCAGGTACTCCTATGCTTCCCTCACCCAATTTGGCATGTCGATCTTTATGACTGCTTAGTTGGTTCATATTATCGTTTATGTGTACCCCTTGAACCTTATGTAATCCTATCGTCTCGTCAATGGTTGTTAAGACTGAATCCAATTGGTTTACAATGTCATAACCAGCTGAATGTAGATGACAACTGTCAATACAAATGCCCAGTCGTTGAGAAAAACGCACTCCGGTGATGATGTGCATTAACTCCTCGAAGGTTGAGCCAATCTCTGACCCTTTACCGGTCATTCCTTCTAAAAGCACCCATGGCCCTTCCGGTCCTGTGAGGACCTCGTTCAATGCTTCGATGATATGACTGATCCCCTGCTCCGTCCCTAAGCCAACGTGACTACCCGGATGGAACAAAAACCTTGCATCCTCAATATTCTTGACTCGCTCATAATCTTCTCGTAAGACCGTTACAGCAAATTTTCGAACCTCTTCTTTATCGGAGCATAAATTCATGGTATAGGGAGCATGGGCTAAAACCGGACCAAATTGATGTTCTTTTGTCAACCTGTGGTACTTTTCAAGGTCCAGTGGATCGAGTTCTTTCGCTGCCCCACCTCTGGGATTGCGGGTAAAAAACTGAAAGGTATTTGCCCCAACGGATATCGCCTCTTTGGCAGCTGCTTCAAAACCTTTGGCGATGGATAAATGACACCCTATATAATAATCACTCAATTTTTGACTCCTTCATATCTGCTGTATCCGACTTCGGCGCACCCCAGAACATATAACCACCTTTGATTCTCGCCCATCTTGTTATCTTTAGATGTTTTGGTATCAAAGAAGAGAATGTTTCCAAATCTAATTTATACTCATTGCATAAAACTAAATCTTCCTCTTTCTTGTCACCATGTGGACCCATACAAATCCTTTTCTCCAGAGAAAAAAGATGACAAGCTTGACAGTTATCTTTATAAGGAACCATTACTTTTTTGGTTTTTGAGAAGTTAAACAAGGTCATCCCTCCAGAATTCCTCTAGTACTACGTACTCTACAGCAGTATTCTTACACTTCGTGATAGAAAAAGAAATTCCTCTTTTCTAGTCATGACTTTGAGAAAGGAATTCATATGGTCTATCGCCAAATAGGTAATATCTTATCGTTTAGGAGGTACATTTATGCCGGAACTACCGGAAGTTGAATCTTTACGACGTAGTTTGTTGCCTTTTTTGCCCACCAGTAAGATGACTAAAATAGATATTTTTCACCCCTCTGTCATTGCTCCAAGCACGATAGATGAGTTTACAAGGAACTTGTTAGGGAAGAATATTGAGACTGCACATAGAAAGGGCAAATATTTAGTTCTTGGTTTACGTCCGCATGGATTCCTAACGATACACTTAAGAATGACAGGTCAGTTTTTTCATCGCTCCAAAGCAGATGCATCTCTCGCTCCCATCGCACATACTCATGTGATTCTTCATTTTGAAAATGGTAGTAGCTTCCATTATTCAGATGTTCGCCGTTTTGGAAAGCTACGATATGACGAAGAGAGTCCCAACGATCGAGGATATCGATCGCTTGGGCCAGAACCTCTTCAACCCGACTTTACCATCCCTTATCTGATGACTCTAAAGAGAAGAAACGCACCTGTCAAAAGTGTACTCTTACAGCAAAACCTTATAGCCGGTTTGGGCAATATCTATGCGGATGAATCTTTGTTTCTCTCTAGAATTCATCCTCAACGTGCTTTCTCCAGCCTTACCGATTATGAAATTGAACGTTTGCATCGAGCGATCGGTTCGGTATTGTCGGATGCGATAGTGGCCAAAGGAAGCAGTCTCAGTGATTACTTAGATGCAAATCGTGAAAGAGGCACCTATCAGACTTATTGGAAGGTGTATCAGCAAACTGGGAAACCATGCTTCTGCTGCGGAACAACCATAGAGAAAATGCAAATTGCAGGGAGATCGAGTCATTTTTGCCCTTTGTGCCAGTCTATGAGTCCCAAAGAGAAACCTCAGATTATCGGTATAACCGGAGGAATCTCCAGTGGAAAATCTACTGTGGTTCATTACTTACAAGAGCTCGGGGCTGAGATCATTGATGCTGATGCCATATCGAGATCATTGACCATCGATTCTGGTAAAGCCGTACCCATGATTATTCGGGCATTTGGCCAAGAGTATGAAACCCCTACTGGAATACTAGACCGCAAAAAGCTAGGTGAGCTTATTTTTTCGAATGCTTCCGCCAGAGAGAGATTGAATCAGATTTTACATCCGCTGATTCTCGAAATCATACGCGAAGGAGTTCAGAAGCACCGAAAAAAGCCTCAAGACACTCCTTTGATTTTGGATATTCCTCTTTTGTTTGAAGCTCAACTCGAAGCACTCTGTGATGTGATTTGGCTAGTATATGTAAATCCTGAAACACAACTTCAAAGGTTAATGAACCGTGACCACTTAACAAAAGAGCAAAGTATGCTAAGAATTTCAGCTCAAAATTCATTGGATGAAAAGAAACTAAGAAGTGATTTCATTATTGATAATAACGGAAGCATAGACACAAGTCATGTACAAGTGATGCAAAAGTGGAACCAATATGGTTATGCAAATAGGAAGGAGTGATCAAATGAATGCTCTAAGTCAGAAGTTAACACAAATTCTCAAACACAATCTCCCGAAACTATATACCGGTGTATCTTATGCCATGATGATTCAAGGAGAAATGATTGCGGCAGGTGCTCTTGGTACGTCTGGTGGTAAAGAAAAGAACCCCTTGCAACTTCAAGATACCTTCAATGTGGCTTCCGTATCGAAGATTTTTTGTTCGCTGGCCGTCATGAAATTGGTAGAACAAGGGAAAGTGACTCTGGATACTCCGGTAGTAGAGTATTTACCGCTTTTCCAAATGCCTGATCCTAGATATCGTCTTATTACCCTTCGCCATTGTCTTAGTCACACCAGTGGTTTGCCTGGTACTCAGTGGAAAGGATTTTCTGTTTCCGAGACAAGCGGAAGTGATTATTATGCCGATGTCTATGATTATTTCTCAGTTCAGTATTTGAAAGCAACCCCCGGTGACTACGCGGTTTATTGCAACGACGGCTTTACCTTGGCTGAAATCGTTGTTGCAAAGGTGAGTGGGATGAGCTTCTCTAGCTTCTGCTCCACTTATATTATGAATCCACTTCATATGTCAACCACCCGCTTATCGGATCAGTTGGATGGGGATATCACAGTTGTTCGTGAGAAAGAAAAGCCTACGGAATTGCTACTGATTCAAGGTGCTGCAGGTTTTACGACCTCGATGATGGATTTATGTAAATTGGGCCAGATGATACTCCACCCGGAACCTTATTTTTTGAGCTCGTCCATTGATGAGATGGCTAAACCACATGGGAAGACCTTTTTGTCGGAAGATGATCGAACCCCTTCGTACGGATTAGGTTGGGATAATATTTCCTTTAGTGACCCTGAATATGATTTGGGACCTGGTGTTTTACTTAAGGGAGGAAACAGCTTCCAATTCACTACTCAGTTCTTGGTGATTCCAAAATATGAAGCTGTTTTGGCTATATCTGAAACGCATGATTGCAAGCTAGATGTCAATGAGACCATTCTACGTCTGTTTGCATCGGCGATGCTGGAACGCGGAGTCCATATTTATACCACGCAAAAGCCTGTACCACAAGAAATCATCGACAAATACGAGGGTTGTTATTTAACTCCTGGTGGTGTTCTCCGGGTGATGTTTTATGGAACCACCTGTCAAATCAATCGTGAGACTACCCGAGGTGATAGCACTGCTTTACACAAAAACTTAAAATATGATGGAACTACTTGGAAATCCAATGATGACTTGAGATTCTTTTTCACGGAGCACGAACAAAATATCTATTTGATGTCTATCTTAAAAGGGCGCAGGATTCCACAAGCTCAGAAAGCGAAAGCCTATATGAATTTTTCTGAGAAATGGGCAACCCGGTTGGATAAGAAATTTATTGTTATTGACACAACACCATATGACTTGGTGATTCGAGAAATTATGACCGGCTTTTGGATAAAACCATTGCCAGAGTATCCAGGAATACTCATTGCCTCTTTCTCAGGAAGAACGGACGGGGATGTCTATGGCGTCTTCGAAGCACCTTTCCAAGCTTTGAATGACGAGGTGGGCAAAGGTTTTCTCAATACTCCTGCAAATCCCAGCCGGGATATGATATCCCCTCACTTCTATACGAGTGACGGTGTGGAATATTGCAAAGTGGCATCCTACCTTTATCGTGAAACCGAATCGCTTCCTGCATATACCAAGCAAGGCTTCCATCAGGGAAAAACAAATCGGGTTTATCGAATCAACGAAGAAGTAACTCATTCACCTGAAGTACCGAATGGTCGCAGAATTTTAATCATGAATTCTGACCTTACCGTAATTTATGACTCCCTGTTTCAGGATACTTTCACTCCGGTAAAAGACGGCTACATCAGTTTCATCTAGTATGTTACATATTTTTCATAAAGCGTTCACAGTTTTCTGATGAAAAGAGGTTTAAACGAGAGATATACTATAGACAGTTAAGAGCTACCATTAGGAGGTCTGAAGATGAGTAACCATGATTTAAATCTGCCCGATATGGAGCCACTGTTTTTTGTAGAACCTCAACCCAACGCAAAGAATAAGGAAGTCATAGAAGCCGATCGCCTTTCATCAAAGCTTCAAAGAAAGTTAGCATTCATTCTTGCTTTTTCGATGATTTTAACCTTGGTTGTCGGACTAGGCGGTGGTTATTATTTGGCCGAGTACCGCAACAGTGCAAAGTTACCTGACCTCACTTGGGTGGAATCATTACAAAAAAATCGAAGCTCGATTGTGGGGAATGTGGATTATCTCACACAAGAAGGTCTTACCACGCCTTTGAGTATTAGTCAGGTGAGTGCATTAACTGCTGATTCCGTCGTTGAGATTCAGACAGAGCGTACAATGACCGACTGGAGAATGGGTCAATATACTTCAACCGGTGCAGGCAGTGGAGTGATTATCGATCAAAAAGGTTACATCCTCACCAATCAACACGTAATTGACGGAGCATCCACCATTGTTGTCGGTCTAAGAAATGGGGATAGTTATCCCGCTGTGTTAATCGGCAGTGACCATAAAACCGATATTGCTCTCTTAAAAATTGAGGCAGATAACCTAACCACTGCTGTTTTTGGCGACTCCTCTACTCTGGTAGTCGGTGAAATCGCCATTGCGATTGGAAACCCTTTGGGTCAACTAGGGGGGACCGTCACCGACGGCATTATTAGTGCCCTGGATAGAGAATTAAGCTTTGATGGAAAAACCATGAATCTATTACAGACCAATGCGGCCATCAATCCTGGCAACTCTGGAGGTGGATTGTTTAATATCTATGGGGAGTTAATCGGCATTTTCGTCGCTATATCCTTTTGTACAGATGTAGAATGATCAGGGTTTGCCTTCCCTATTAATGATGATAAGACGATCATCACAGATTTAATGACTTATTG
>CALCNS010000210.1 GCA_937897315.1 uncultured Bacillota bacterium | reverse complement strand
ACCACCGAGATCTACACTCTTTCCCTACACGACGCTCTTCCGATCTTGACATGAATGTGAAGTTACTTTTGCATAGTGCCGAAGTCTTGTATCCTTATTTTGTGGAATTGGCAGAGGTTGGGTGTGTGCACAAAAAGGATGAACCGCATCAAATGTTTCTATCTGCTCGGGAAATCGGCATTCGGGCAGAGGAAGCGATGCTCCATGCGACCGGGGGTATTAACACCCATAAGGGGGCCTTGTTTGGCTTAGGCTTACTATGTGTCGCTGCCGGTGTGTTGGGAGAAGATACCGAGGTCGAAACGCTTTGTGCTTATGTGGCAGAAATGACCAAAGGGATTACGGCTCGTGAAGTGGGAGAAACTCGGTGGACCCGTTTACCGGAACTAGAGCGTTGGCAAAGGAGTGGAGCACGTGGGGAAGCAGAAAGCGGTTTTTACCACGCGAGAAACATAGGACTTCCGGTCTATTTCGAGGCTCTTCAGCGGGGTGGGAGCCAGGACGAGGCAGCTCTTCGTGCCCTTTTACAACTGATGAGCCACCTCATGGATACCAATCTCTTGCGACGTGGGGGTCAAGAGGCCGTTCTTTTTGTGCAAAACCGAGCAAAAGAAGTTTTGCGACACTTTTCTATCGAGGAAGTGGAGAAGTTTGACCATGAGTTGATTCATGCCAACCTTAGCCCTGGGGGCAGCGCAGATTGTCTGGCTATAACCTTGTTCCTTTCTGCATTTTCTGGGGGCCCTGTTTATTTTAGAATAAAGGAGGTGGATCCATGCAAGCCTATTCATTCCTTTTAATACATGGTTTTGGAGGAGGTCTATGGGAGTTAGCTCCTTTGGAGAAGGACCTCGTCCAATTGGGGCATTTGTGTCATAGTGTAAAGCTGCCGGGCCATGATGAGCAAGGACGAATTACTTCTACAGTAGATGTTGAGGATTTTGGTGCTACCGTATTAAAAGCCTATGAAGATCGGAAGAGCACACGTCTGAACTCCAGTCACGTTTCGGAATCTC